>NZ_SMMD01000389.1 GCF_009711475.1 Fulvivirga aurantia | reverse complement strand
CGTCTGACCACTTTGAGTGGTCTGACGAATCTTAACCTCAAAAACTTTGGGTATTCGCGAACTAAGCGAGGCAATCTTTATATGTAAAATAAACTGTGAAAAACGATGGGAATTTAACTCAAATGCCTCTTCAATAATTCCTGCCTTACCTTCTCCACTCCTAGTGGGTATGGCCAAATATGACTCAAAGTCTTTTAGGAAGTTTTTAGAAAAATGGACAGAGAAATAGCGAAGCTCTGAGAGTTACGAGTTATGAGTTGAGAGGAATGAAGCTATAAACTGAGGGCTAATGTTATCTATACATTTTCATCAATTCCTGCCTCACCTTCTCCACTCCTGTCGAGGCATTTTCCTGGTACATATATAGATTATCTCTTTGCTGCATAGGAGGCAATTTCGGATCAACGAGATAGACGCTGGCATCATGCGGAGTAAAATCAATGAGGCTCGCTGCCGGATAAACTGCCAGCGATGTGCCAACGATCATAAAAATATCAGCCTCCTGAGTCACCCTGGCTGCTACTTCCATCATTGGTACCATCTCTCCAAACCATACAATATTAGGTCGTAACTGAGAGCCCTTCTCACACGTATCCCCTAAGTTAAGCTCCCAACCCTCCATTTCATAAATCAAGTTTTCGTCAACAGAGCTTCTGGACTGAAACAGCTGTCCGTGTAAATGAACCACATTAGAGGAACCAGCTCGCTCATGTAGGTTGTCTACGTTTTGAGTAACCACTGTAACATCAAAATCTTCTTCTAACTTTGCCAGTGCTTCGTGACCTGCATTTGGTTCTGCCGTTAAAGCTGCTTTCCTGCGTTGGTTATAAAAGTCTAACACCAACTCCGGATTTTTGGCCCAGCCTTGCGGTGAGGCTACCTCCATCACATCATGGCCTTCCCATAAACCATTGGCATCTCTAAACGTGGCAATACCACTTTCAGCACTGATACCTGCTCCTGTAAGTGCAACTATTTTGATCATAGTCTAAAACTACTGCTTAGGTTTGATTAGGGCAAATATTAAGTTTCGAGTTGTGAGCTGTTAGCTGCGAGTTTTATTTTGCACTTGTGAATACTTGTTTAAGGTGGATTTTCGCGAGTTGATCAATTAGCTGTGAATAGGTTAATGAGATTGACCTCATTCAATTAGAACTTGTAGAGTATATTCAACCCTATACTATTTGAGCGGGTAGTAATGTTCTCAAACATTTGTGATAAAAATGAGACATATGCTAATTCAACTCCTATTTCTGAATCTTTAACAAAACTAGTTCCAATTGCAGCCTTATAAATGAAGGACGGTGAGTTGTAATCATCAACTGACAAGGTAGCTACATTGTCGAATGTATTTCCTGTATTAGAGTTTTGAACATCAACGAAAATATCATTCTTTGAAGTAAAAATTGCTGAGCCTATTCCCAATTTAAAATATGGCATAATACCACCTAATCTCATTGGATGAAATCTAGCATTTAATCCCAAGGTCAAGTGATCTAAATTTATTTCTGAAACCAAAGCTTCTTGAAAAGAGATCCTTGTAAAGACTGTTTCTACTTCAAAGGATGTAATTGCATCCTTTGACCTCATTAAAATATAGCCTACCCCGAAAGATAGATTCCTTTGGTTTTCAAATTCAATTTGTGCTAGTTCGTATAAGTCAATTGGTATTAAATCTGCTTTTTCAAATAATAACGAAGAATTACTTAACCCTGTTTTAATAAAAACTCCACTTACAGATGGCTGCTGTATACTTTTTACTAGTCTTGTGGATTCCGATGTACAATTCAAGTTGAATTCGTGAATTAGTGAAGTTAAATCCTTTTCGTTATAACCCGTTTTGTATAGCTGTTCCACTACTTCTTCACATTCCCAAATGATTGATTTAAGAACCGCGAAATATCTAAAATTTGGAGCTCCTTTAGTGATACCAGAGTGGGTATCCATTTTATGAACTCTACCAGGTGGCAAATAAACTAGTCTGCCATCTGGGAACTTAAGCAAAAACCTGTCTTGCACGCCATATTCATCGATTTTCAAAAGACTAAATCTACCTTCAACCGTAGTAATACAAAAGTATTTGCGCTGACTTTTGTCTTTGTCATTTAAATTGGTTGAGTTAAAGCTAACAGGTGCATAATGACTTTCAAATACCACACCATTATAATTAAACGCTGACACTTCATCAGAAGAATATTGTATTTTCTCAGCCTCCTTACCAATGAAGGTAAGTTTGGTAGCTTTTGTATGGTCTTTTAACTTT
>NZ_SMMD01000470.1 GCF_009711475.1 Fulvivirga aurantia | reverse complement strand
TAACTAAATGCGTCATCGGTAGGACGACCTAAGGAGTCCGAAGAGTCTCTTTTTAGAACTGCGAGCTAAGAGCTTCTAGCTACGAACTGGATTGATAAAATGAGTAATTAGCAATTTGCCTGACTGAGGCACTCGAAGACAAATGTGTGAGAGTATCTTCTATGCTGCGCGCTTCTAGCTATATTAATAGAAGAAATAAAAAAAACCGGACAACATTACTGAAATCCGGTTTCTGAAAGTGGGCCCTGCTGGGCTCGAACCAGCGACCACCTGATTATGAGTCAGGTGCTCTAACCAACTGAGCTAAGGGCCCTGATCAATTACATATTGTTAATTGATTTTGGGAGTGCAATATTAGATATTACGAATTTAATTCACAAAGAATTTACTGAAATTGATTTTATAAAATTATGGTATTTATTTCATTCAATTCATCCGGTGTTCGAAGCCTGTGCGTAGCGGAGCTCAAAGCTCGTAACCATAGACAAGCAACTAATCACTCCACACTGTCTTCTAAAAACTTTAGCGTAGCCATGGGGTCTTTCATCTTTTCGTAAAACTTCTGCTTATCTCTGGATAACTCTAAATACTCTAACCTACCCATGAGAAACGCTTTCAACACATAGTTCCCGATAGGTCGAATGTTGTTATTGATATACATGCCGTAGTGCTTGGTTTCCGTATTTACCACTAGGTATTCCTTGGCGAAAAAATTATTAAAATCGACCAGGCCACTTAAATTTGAATTAGCATTGAGCGCGTCCTCCAACTCCTGCTGGTCGTCTTCACTCCACTCACCGGACTTCTGTTTTTCTAAAGCGTTTTTAACAGCTGCTCTATCACCCTCCGCCTCGATATACTCATCTAATTTATTTACAAAATCTGCGGCAAACATTGCTCCCAATGCAACTGTAGTCGGCTGAGGGTTTCTAATGATCAGAAACCTACCATATTCGTGAGTTACCGGCATCAAAAATCCGTTGTGCTCATACAATTTGACCTTTTTTCCATTTTCAGCAAACTCAACAAAAGCTATATCAGCATCATTTTCATAGGTCTGCTGAGTACCATCAGGCAACTCAATAATTACCCGATTATAATACCTATCATCGGCCTGCAACAATAATTTACCTGCTACCTGCTCGCCATTTTCCATAGTAACCTTCCCTTCAACGCCTGCGGTGAAGTCTTTCTGCACGTCATCCTCATTTGCTTCAGCGGTAGTAGCTACAAGGGCATAACTTTCCGATTCAGCTGGTTCGTCATCATTTTTGAGAGCAGCCAGATACTCCTCGTAAGTGTACTTTTTTGATTTGTCTATGACACCGAATTCTTTCACATAGTATTTTTTAGTGGTTTTCCCATTGCCATCTTTGATGATGTACTGCGACATATTGGTTGTAAACTGCTTAAGGTACAGTGAGCCAATAATCTTCTCTCCTTTCAAGGTGACAATGTACCCTGACATAGGCTTGGTTATCTTGGTATTTGATGTTTCTTTCTCAATCTCCCAATCAGGCTCATCGGTGATGGGGTGACCATCCACAAATCGGGTGTCGTACACATACCTATGTTTCTTTTCGCGTGTTTCATCGCTTATTTCCTGGTTGACTTCAGCTATTTTATCATCTGCAATATATTTAACCTTGTCGTCAGCGCTGGCCAGATAGTACACCCCTGTAGCGTTATCAGGTTGCGATATTGAAATCAACCCCTTAAGTTGGGCATCATCTTCCAGCACGATATACCCCGGGTTAAACTGCACTGCTACAGGCTCATAATAGATGTTATTAGGGTCTTCGGTATCGGTAATAAACTTATAATAATCGTCCATGCGCATGTCAAAACCATACTCACTAACCTTTTCGTAATCAAAGGATTCTTCGTTTAACATCAACTTTTTGATAATATTGGCCTGCTTGGAGATACTTATCATTCCCTCATGTCGCTGCCCGGCATTGTCTATGATATAACCTTTAAAATCATGTGAGTTTCGATTTGAAAACCCTGAAGCCAGGTCTTTCCACCTGAGCTGCTCCCAATTGCCGATAAATTTCTCATCTACAAACCTGCTTGCCCCGTAGTTTTGAATTTCCTCTGCATCAACTTTCGTTTTAGTTTTATCGTTAGCGGTAACTGTTATAGTTTCCAGTTTACCTCGCGTTTCTTTCAATTGTAGCTGCCCTTCGTATCTTTGGCCGCTCCTTGTTACAACATACCCAAAAGCTGCCCAGCCTTTGTAAAAAGCATAAGGTGTATCGTTTATGAGGCCATCACTAAGGCCAAATTCAAGAATACTCATCATACTCAGGCGGTACTTTTTACCTGTGGACGTTATGAGCTTCACTCCCCTGAGTTCATCAAATGACTTACCATACAAGGCAATTTGCCCCTCTAGCCGGGTATTGTCAAGAAGTTTCACGTAACCGTTTTCGTATTGTGTGGCGTAGTCGTAGGTAAAACTTGAACGTGTTTTGAAATTATTGGTCTGAGCATTAGCCTTTTGTGCCACAGCTTGGTTGGCCGTAAACAGCATAATAAGGCCACAACATAGTGCTTTTATAAAATTTGACATGCGTTAAAGTGTTGAGGTGGTTAATAATTGAAAATGGTAAGTCTTTCATAAAGAAGACACAAGATAAGTAAAAACCTGAAACGTAAGGTACTTTGCAATTCAAGGCTGTGTCTGAACAGTTATGCGCATCGCTGCTCAGAGTAGAGGGTATAGCCCTCTCCTTGCATTTCTACTTAGAGTTACTCACGGAGAACTCTGAGGCCTTTGAAACTAAGAGTCCCTTGGCAGGTGACTCTCAGTGGGCGAAAATTTTAACACAAATGAATGATTTATAAGTCATTTAAGGTTTAGAGTGTATTTTATGAATGATTTATAATTCAAAAATGGTTTTTAGCTTCTAGTCGTGAGCTGTGAGTTACGTTATGCACAACTCATGGCTCAAAGCTCTTAGCCCTCCGCTCTACGCGCTCAGCATGACTTGAGCTATTAATTGTCATCCTGAACTTGATTCA
>NZ_SMMD01000697.1 GCF_009711475.1 Fulvivirga aurantia | reverse complement strand
AGCATCATCGGCAGCTAGGGTGTAAAAATACTGTTCACCACCAGGAAGTGACCTAAACGCAAACTTACCAGCGTCATCAGTGGTCGTAGAATCAATAATCGATCCGGTGTCATCAGTTAAGTATACAGTTGTATTGGATAATGGTGTATCATTAGAAAACAGATCACCCGTAATATCAACATCAGAAACTACCAGTGCTTCAGAATCGCTTTCTTCGTAACCCAAATTTTTATAATTAAAAAATTCATCCTGAGCCAATGCGAAGCTTGCATCGTCTTGTGCAAACTCATCCACTTCGGTCATGTAATTGGGTAGCTGATTGTAATTAAAAGGCAGCTCAAAGGTTATATCATATATATTATCGCAGCATCCCTCTTCCCGATTACTAGTGAGGTATCCGTTGGTATCGGCATTTTTTAGGTAAAAATAAATGTCATCTGCCCCTGAATTTATAGGCTTCCCTAAGTTGAAAACCTTCCCACTGGTCAGGTTAGGATTCATTTTTACCATAAACACATCATATCCACCCAGCGACTTTAATCCATTAGAACTGAAAAAGAAATGGCCATTTGAACTATCGAAAAAAGGCGTTATCTCATTTTCTTCGGTATTTACTCCTGTGCCTAAATTTTTGATATTATTTGCAACGCCATTGGAGTCTATCCTGGCATACCATATATCATAATTTCCCTCTCCTCCCGGCCTGTTGGAAGAAAAGAAGAGCACTGTATTTTGCTCAATCTGTGCCAGCATAGGGTGTTTCGAGTTGTAAGAATCTATGTTGATGAGTGCTTCTCTTTTCGGCTTAGACCACCTGTCTTTTTCCTTCGTGGCGCTGTATATTTCACAATTCTTCTCAACCGCATCTTCGCATTGGGTGAAGTAAACCTTGTTTCCATCGCTCGTAAATGTTGGGCTGCCAATACTGTAGTGATCATCGACTGGCTCTACATCTAAGGGTATACCACGCTCTCCATCTATCATTCGGTTTACATATAGAGAATCGAAAACAACCTTTACCTCTCCCACAGGGAGCGTCTTACCAACTTTAACACGCTCAACTCCTGTAAATATTAATTTCCCCTGGTAATTTACAGCACCGAAGCCAAAACCCGAATATCCGTTTAAAGCCTTCCTATTTACCGTACTTATCTGATTCCCTGGTTTTTTTAATATTTGCTTAGCCTCCTCACACCATTTGATTTTCTCTCTTGCCTCTGCCACCATTAACTTGCTAGCACCATCGTTTTTAAGAAATGCCTTAAAATTATCAATAGCCTCATCGTACTGTTCCAAACTCATTTGCATTTGAGCTTGATAGAAACCTACCGTTGGGTATTGTTCTGCTTGTAATTTAGTATAGTTATTTAAGGCTTGTTGGTATCTATTGAGCATTCGGTAAGACTCTGCAAGGTGCCAGGTGTCTTCTGCGGTAGTTTGTTCTAGCTCTTCAATTTTCTGAAAATTATCTGCTGCTGCGTAAAAGTTTCGATCTTCGAAAAGCTTGAGACCTACCTGTCTGTATTCCTCAGCTTGTATTTCATTCTTTCGTTCTCTAAAACTATCTATTCGTTGAGCAATCAGAATCGAATTTGAGCATATCAAAAGCCCTATAATTATTAACCGATAGATCATTAGAGCCTAGGACTTGGGTTAGACATTACGTTAGTTTTCTTTGTTAGCTTTTTATTGAAGTGATAGGTAAGACTCACCTCATAGCCTCCATTGGTGGCCAGTTCATTATTATTTACATACAAATCGTAAGACAAACCGACAGCCAGGTTGGCATATTCTAAACCTGCTCCTGCAATAAATGCATCTGTATTTCTCACCCAACCGCCTAAAGAGCCCGCTATATCACTAGAAAAAGCGTACTCTACAGCTACACCTGGGTTAATGATATGAGACCCGTTTTGATAAAAATATACCATGTTAGGCACCAGTGTTACATTACTACTAATATCAAGTTTGCCACCTCCATGAAATAGGTATTTTCTGGCCAAATTGGCCTTTTCTCCTAAAAATGATTTTTCCGGTTCTGAAATATGAAAAACTGAAACACCGGCAAATAGTGTAGTCTTACTCGACAAAAACGAATACCATAGCAGTCCGGCATTAAAATCTAATGTGGTTGCGCTTGATTCATCAAAAGATTCATTAGAAGCCAATGTTGGATCATAACCTGATAGAGGCACCCATTGACTTTGTGTACTTAAATTTGTGTTGTTTAACCTGGTATCATCTACACCGGCCTGAAGCCCAAGTGCTAAATAGGAGTTCTTACCAACGGCATTGTGATAACTCAACGACAACATCGCCTTGAGGTGTGTAAGGTTAAAACCAGACTCAGCCTGCACCACAGATACACCTAACCCACCAAAATCAGGGTTTTCATCAGCATCAAAAAGTGACATATCTACTGAAGCCCCTATAGTAGTAAATGGATCTACTGAAGAAAGGTAATTTTTATAATTAGATGCCACTCTTACCTGACCGTAAGCTATTCCGGTAAGGGCCGGATTAAGGGTGAGGGGCGAATTATAAAACTGAGAAAAAAATGGTTCCTGAGCTTTTGACGTCAAAGACATCAATACAATACAACCTAATACTAATAACCTTTTACCAACTATCATTAGTTACCTTATTAACTGTACAGCCCCTTTTTTGGTAATAACACGACCTGTAAAGGTCTCAGCTGTCACTACATAAGGATAAGCATCTATATTTTGTTTTTCTCCATTAAATCTTCCGTCCCAGCCCACCTCGGGGTTTTCTGTGGCAAAGACCACTTTACCTAACCTGTCATAGACCTGGAACTTAACCTCTTTTATTCCATATACATTTACAAAAAGGACATCATTGTTTCCATCCTCATTTGGTGAAAACATTTCCGGTACAAATATTTCAAATTCTTCATCTATAGTAATATCGACAAAAGCTTCATCGATACATCCAAACTCATTGGTACCAGTCACTTTGTAAGTTATGTTTTGTAATGGAGAAGCCACTGGATTAGCAACCGAAGGATTATCCAAACCATCTTCAGGAGCCCAGATATATGATGTAGCCCCCTGAGCTCTCAACTGAATAGATTCGCCAATTATAATTGTGGTATCAGTCGGAAATACACTCACATCAGGTTTTTCTCGCACTTCTACTAATACATCTAATATCTGGTTTGGACAAAAATCCCGAATAATTTCTACCTGATAAGTTGTGGTAGTTGATGGGTTGGCTATAGGGTTAGCAATATCGGCCTGACTTAGACCATCGGTAGGACTCCAGGCATACGCATCGCCACCGATTGCCTGCAGTTGCACTTCATCACCAATACAAATATCTACAGATGATTCTTCAACGGCCGGCACTTCATAGACTCGAAGTGTCATCACATCAGTATTTGGATCGCAAGACCCATTACTTACCACCCACATGAGTTCAAACTCACCTGGCTCCAGGTCAGAAACTGTACTTTTTGGATTTGTCGGGTCGTCTATTGTGATGTTACCGTTCGCGATTTTCCATTCTCCGACACCTATTGCGGGTGAATTGGCATCTAATGTAGTCGTTTCTTCACCTGCGCAAAGTACCTGATCAGGTCCTGCCTGAGCGTCTGAAGGCTCCTCAAAAACTGTTACTGTAATTTCTGATTCACTGTCAGGGCAGTTTATAGAACTGATTGTGTATTTTAAAGTAGCACTGCCACCCACAACAAGTCCATTTACATCAGTAGTAGCGGCATTGGGGTCAACGATATTTGCTGTGCCACTCACAACTGACCAGGTGCCACCAACTGCAACTCCGGCATTGGTGCTGGCAGAAATTGTTGTCTCAGTTACATTACATAATTCCTGACCTGCACCAACATCTATATCGGGTGGTGATTGCTGGGCTGTGATCTCTACATTATCTGAGTTACTAGAGCAAACACCACTAGACACCGTCCATGTGAGAATCACTGTGCTTCCATCGAGGGGGATATCTGTTACTTCTGTTTGGGAATCATTTATATCAACTATGGTTGCGGAGCCTGCAGCCAGAGACCAGGTACCTGAACCGTTTGCCGGCTCGGTAGCACTCATCGTAGTACTTGTCTGGTCACACAGCTTTTGATTATCACCTGCATCGGCAAGCGAAGCCGGTGGAGCGACACTTATAATCACCTCATCTTCCGTTTGACACACGCCTGTAGTAGCTGTCCATTTTAAAACGGCATCTCCAAATCCCACACCATTAACATTGGTTTTAGGATCATTTACATCATCAAATGTGATACTTGCATTACCGGAAACCACACTCCAGGCACCTGTCCCTCCAATCACTTCATTGGCTTCTAACGGAGTAGAAGTGGCGTTGCACAACTCTTGATCAGGACCTGCTTCTGCAGCGGGTGGCCTGGGTTGAATAAAAACAAATGTTGTATCTCTATCAACATCTCCCGCGTCATCTGTAATGGTAACAATATATTGAGTAGTCGATGAGGGTGAAGCTATTGGGTTGGGGCTGGAAGGATTATCCAAACCTTCTGCCGGAGACCATAAAATCGTATAAGGCGCTTCGCCACATGAGGAAGTTTGTGCTACGCCAATCGTTACACTTTCTCCCTCACAGATAAACTTAGGCTCTCCTGCTCTGGCAATAACCTTATCTGTAACTCGCACTATTACAGTATCTCGTTTTACACAAGCTGTCGGAGTATCACTATCGGTAAGTGTTAAAACATAGGCGGTGTTTACGGTTGGACTCACAATAGGATTGGGTTCTGTTGAGACAATTCCACCTCCTACTTCATTCCATTGATAAGTATAGGGTTCAGTACCGTTGTCTGCCGAGGGATCTCCCCCCAGTTGGGTAGACGCCCCTTGACAAAGCCTTCGGTTAGGACCGGCTTCTACATCTACCAGAAAACAACAGCTAATGGTAAAAGATCCTGTACCTGAGTTGGTTATATTGCCACTTTCTATACAAGCAAAAACAGTATTGAGTATGTCTCCATTATTGGTAATGGAAGAGAAATTGTCACCAGCAATACCACCATTACAGCCATCGATGGTGCCATTATTAACGAAACTTTTGGGGTCATTTGTTGGTGCGTCTTCCGGATCACCCAGTCCCATGAGTCCGCAAATTTTAAATGTACCTCCTACTCTATTTATGAAATTACCCGAGACCAACATGGCACTTTCTTTAGTCGCCAGCTCCAGGTTACCAAAATTTTCTAAAGAATTACTGACTGATAGATACGCTACATTTACTACACTTCCTCCGAGTGCATTGGTTAAGTTGGTAAGGTTTAACAAACCGGCAATATTTAACGTACCACTAAGCTGATTGGTAAAATCTGTAATATCAGCTGCTCCTTCTATTAAAACATCTCCCGCATTAAATACTGTTAATGATCTAAAAAGTCCTTGAACCTCGATTAAACCGTTATTTTGAATTCCTTCTATAAATAAGCTCCCATTGATGCTTACTCTTATTGCACCATTGCTTATGTAGTTGCCTGTGCGGCTTACACTGTGGTCGATAAAAACATTGTCGGTAGGATTAGGTATACTTCCCTGATCCCATATGGTGGGGTCATTCCAATCTCCATTACTAATTGTTCTGAAATCTGCGGCTACGAGATTTGATGTGTGAAAGCAAATAAATAATATCAAGCCAATTGATAGACGTAAAACCATGCAGTTCAATTTTTGAATATATGCCGCTTGTAACTAAAATGTAACACTCATAGAAGAATAAAACTCTTCATGTAAATTTAAAATAGGTAATATTTCATAAAAAACAGAATCTGCCACCTTTTAAATAGTAAGCCAAAAAA
>NZ_SMMD01000175.1 GCF_009711475.1 Fulvivirga aurantia | reverse complement strand
AAAGCCAGGACAACTAAGGTAGATAGTAATAATTTTTTCATCATTTATATGGTTTTGTTTAAACAAAAATAACACTGAATAATAAAGGAACAAGTAAAGGCTTCAGAAATAACACTATGAAAACACATCCTTAATACATGTTCCAACATCCAATTCATAAGTACCCCTCTTCGTTATACTTCAAAAAAAAATTAAAACATTAATACTTGCACAATAAAATTTTATCAATAGTTTTGGAACAATTTTTTAATCAAAACTTTAAAATTTTTATGAAAAAGATTGTATTATCTCTCGCTATCATTCTTTGTGGAATTGTAGCAAACGCACAAGAATTTAAGCCTTTCAGAGTTGGTATTGGCCTTGGTTACACTATGCCTAGCGATGGCGGTGGTGGTGTTTTATTTGACATCGAGCCTTCTTACAGACTTTCTGACGAGATCGCACTTGGATTAAGAATAGAATCTGCTGCAATGGCAAGAGCTATAGGTGAAGACGAAGGAAGTGTATCTGGAAATGGATCCTATACTTTAAACGGTCAATATTACCTTAGTAATAATAAGTTCCGTCCTTATGTAGGACTTGGTGTTGGTCTTTACTCTCTTGCATCAGTTTCTATAAGTGGAACTTCTGGTGAGATTGCATCAGAATCAAAAATTGGTTTTTACCCAAGAGTTGGATTTGATCTTGGTCACTTTAACTTAAACCTTGACTACAACTTAATCAGTGCCACAGAGGAATCTTTTGATTTTGGAAATGGTAACACAGTTGAGACAGATATCAAAAATAGCTACTTAGGTATCAGAATTGGTGCATTCATCGGTGGTGGAAGAAAC
>NZ_SMMD01000478.1 GCF_009711475.1 Fulvivirga aurantia | reverse complement strand
TTTTTTTTTGAAAAAACTAAACACCTATTTTACGAATCTTTTTATTACGCTGTCATTCTTTTTTTCTTCATAATATCCGTAGCCATAACTATTGCTACCAGAGGTTGAAGATGCATTTAAGACAACAGCTAAATTTTTAAATTGGTTTACGTTTATAAGCCTATTTAGCGTTCTTAAAAACAGCTTTTTGGTGTAATTGGCCCTAACGATATAAATAGCAAGATCCGCTCTTTTCATGGCTAAAACACCATCTGTAACTAGACCAACAGGAGGAGTGTCCAGGATTATAAGATCGTAGCTTGCTTTAAGTTTTTCGAGTAGTATCTCAAATTCTCCGTTGAGGATAAGCTCTGAAGGGTTTGGAGGTGTTGGCCCCGCAGGTACATAATCAAAGCCTTCTATCTCAGTTGGCACTATGCAGTCTTCTATGTTGTGCTTATTGATCAATACTGTGCTCATTCCTTTCTCAGAGTTTGAGTGAGAAAAAGACTTATGAACACGTGGCTTACGCATATCAAGATCCAATAGCAGTACCTTCTTCTTAGATAGCGCTATAATACCACCCAGGTTTACAGATACAAAAGTTTTACCCTCCCCACCAATAGTAGAAGTTACACTGATAACTCTCTTCTTACTGCCAGAGATCATGAATTCTATGTTAGTTCTCAAAGACCTTAAGGCTTCACTTACAGCAGATTTAGGATTTTGATTGATTACAAGTTTTGTCACCTCCATTTTATCAGCTGTATTAGGTATAGTACCCAGAATAGGGGCAGAGGTGATTTTTTCAAGCTCACCTACAGAAGTGACCTTGTTGTGTAGCAAATATCTAATACTGACGAACAAGAAACTTAGTACAAAGCCAAAAACAACTCCGATGCCATACACAATCAGGTTGTTAGGATAAATAGGGTTTGTAGGTAAAGTGGCGCTGGAAAGTATTTTAAACTCTGTGGTAGTACCGGCCTGAGCTATCTGGTATTGTGCTTTGCTCTGCATAAGACCAAGGTAAAACTCCTCATATAGGTCGAAGAAACGCTGATTCTTCTTGTACTCGGTGCTCTTTTCGGGAATCTCAACGAAGTTTTGTTCGAGTTTCCTCTTACGAATTATCAGGTCTTTAATTTGCTCCTGATAGCGATCTCTCAATGATATTAGTTGAGATTTTAACCGCTGCTGCAAAGATTCAATTTCATTGTCTTTTTTAGTAAGCGCAAAGGTGGCCTCGTTATAAGATAGCTTTAGTTGATCTCTTTCTTCTATAAGTGTGGCAAGTTCTGTCAGAGAATTAACCACAAATTGGGGGTATTGTAATGGGTTAATATCTAATACTTCACGATTTACCTCACCCTGATCAATATTACTTATTAACTCATTTGCACTTACAATTTTAGTATTGAGCTCATAACGTTGTGAATCAAGAGCATTGATTACTTCAATAGTTCTTTTTAAATCTTCATCAAGATCGCTTGTCCTGTTTCTGATTGTAAAATTCTCAAAGTAGTTCTCATAACCTTCAAGCTCAGTTTCTATTTCATTTAGTTCCTCATTAAGCCAGGCTATTTTTTGCCTGTTTTCGCGATTTTTCTCTTCCTGACTATAGTTGAGGTAGATAGTATCTATTGCATTGACAAGATCATGAGCTTTGTACTTATTGTGATCTTTAAGTGCAATTTTTATTGTATTTGCATTTAAGTTTAGCGGTTCAACAGTTAGGTTATTCTCAAAATATTTGACTAGTGCGTCATTGCTATTGATTGTGAAAAAGTATTTTTTATCACCTTGTGGATCGTAAAATTTAGTTGTGTTTATTATCAGGTTGATCCGGTTTGTGCTAATCAACTCTCCAAACTTATACGTATCTGGAAGGTAGCCTTCTTCACCATTGAAGCTTATCTTAAAGTTGGTAGCATCTTGTATCTCTACATATATTCTTGTGTCATATAAAGACTGATCTTTAAGCTCGTAATCAATTTCAATAGGTGAAATGTTGTATTTTTCGTCATTCAACACCTGGCCTGCCGTATAGTAACTTACACTCAGGTCTATTGTCTCAATTACTTTACTGGTAAATAGCTTTGACTTGAGCAGTTCGATTTCACCAGAAATAATATTGAGATTTTTATTTTCAGTAAGTCCAGCCAGGCCTAACTCCGTTGCATCAGACTTTACATCTAGTTTTAGCTCACTTACAGACTCGAAGAGAGGTTTCGTCCAGCGGATGAATAGGTAGGCTGCAGATATAGTGAGAGCAAAGATTAAAATAATCCATATAATACTTTTCTTAAGTACAGCTCCTGCCTTTTCAAAATCTAAGCTATCATTTGCACCTTGCGTAGAGGCACCAATATTATTTTCTGGAGTATTCAAATCAGTTCAAGCTTATTACCACTGCTATTAAAGAAGCTAAACTACTAAAAACGGAAATTACAGGGCCGTTGTCTCTAATAAATTCTGAGAAAGGTCTTCTTACGGGTTCAACATAGATTACATCTCCGTTTTGCACAATCATATTATTCTCAGCATAACCTTTGATAGTGCTGAAATCGATGAGAAAAGCTTTTTCTCCTCTCAATAATCTAATATTGTGTGATTTAGCCTCCTCTTCAAAACCCTCAACCAGTGCTAGTACTTCAACCACGGTTGTATTTTCGTTTGTAAGAGGAACTACTCTACCACCGGCTCCACCAAGTATTATCACTCGTTTATTTACATACCTCAATTTCACAAAAGGATCTTTGTAGTATTTCTCATAGGCCACTATAAGTTCGTTTTCAGCTTCTAATAACGTCTTGTCTGCCAGGTTTATTTGCCCAACCATAGGTAAAACAACTGACCCATCAGTTTGCACAAGGTATTGTAGCTCAGGTTTAAGGTTGGCATTATTGGGTATTTGCTGGTCAATTAAGCGATTCTCAGGATCAATGAGGAATTCTCCTTTTTTAGTGAAAACCTCAATTTCCAGATAATCATTAGGTTGAATGATATAGTTTTCAGGAGTTTTTTCAGCAAGTGTTATTTCATTTAATAACTGATCTGTTTCTGGCTGAAACATGATGTTTTGCTTGTAAGAGCCACATGCCTGAAG
>NZ_SMMD01000384.1 GCF_009711475.1 Fulvivirga aurantia | reverse complement strand
GCTTCTTCACACATATTTAGTCAGAGTAGGTTCAATACTTTGACTTTACGGCTACATGAAATTTGATTTTGGCTATGCAAAACCTTCATTTCTGAGGCTAAACAGTATCTTTGCGCATGGCAAAAACGGAATCACAAATTCTGAATGGATATAAAGGTATTAATGCCTTAATTTTTGATCTGGGAGGAGTAATCATCAACCTTGACATATCGCAGACGATCAAGGCTTTTGTTGAGTTATCCGGTATCGATCAGGAAAAATTGGTGAGAGATTATTGGCATCATGAGATGTTTCACAAATATGAAAGAGGAGAGGTGAGTGATGAAGCATTTAGAGAATTTTTAAGAGATTTGCTGAAGATAGAGGCAACTGATGAACAGTTAGATAAGGCGTGGAATGCGATGATCTTTGATATTCCTCAAGATAGGCTTCGTCTGCTAGATCGATTGAGTAGAAATTATGAAATTTTTTTGCTCAGCAATACAAATAATATACATCTCAAACGCGTAAATGAGGTATTTGAGCCACTAAATGGCGAAGTTCTGGATGATTATTTTACCTATGCCTATTACTCAAACCATATGGGTATGCGTAAGCCCAATACCGATATTTTCGAAAAAGTGATTGCCAATCATGACCTTGATCCGGTCAGAACATTATTTCTAGACGATAATAAAGATAACATACAGGGGGCTCAAGCTGTTGGCTTACAGACGTTTCAGGTGGCTCATCCTGATGAAATCAAAACACTTTTTGATGAATAAAAGATTGAAGGAAGTCCTCGTGCATGGAGGTTTATTTGTAGTTACGTTCATTACCACCACACTGGCAGGTAGTTTTTGGGTAAATAGTCGCATACTGCTTTTTACACCTTATGAGTGGAGCGATTTTATGGCAGGAATGCAGTATTCTGTGCCTTTTTTGCTCATCCTGACAGTGCATGAGTTTGGCCATTATTTTACGGCCAGGTATCATAAAATTAAAACTTCACTGCCTTACTACATACCACTGCCACCATTGCCGGGCTTTATTGGTACCATGGGTGCTCTCATTCGTATTAGAGAGTTTGTGAAATCTAAAAAACAGAATTTCGACATTGGTCTTAGCGGCCCTATAGCTGGTTTTGTTATTGCTATTGGTGTATTGGTTTATGGTTTTACGCATTTACCAGAGAAAGACCATATCTATGAAATCCACCCTGAGTATGCTCCTTTTGGGGAGAACTATGAAGAAGTGGTGTATGTGAAAGATACATTTGTACTTAAAAACACGGTGGAGTCAATGACCGGACGTGATATGTCGATGTATGCTGATACAATTAGGTTTAACAGTCCGGAGCAGGAGGGGCTATCCGTGCAATTGGGGTCTAATGTGATTTTTTGGGCTTTTGAGAAAATGCTGGTCGATGATCCTGAGAAAATGCCCGATTCGCGCGAACTCATGCATTACCCATTCCTTTTTGCGGGTTTTCTCGCGTTGTTGTTTACTGCCCTTAACTTATTGCCTGTTGGTCAGCTTGATGGCGGGCATGTGCTTTACGGACTTATTGGAGCCAAATGGCATAGAATTGTTGCTCAAATCGTATTTGTTGGCTTTGTATTTTATGCAGGTATCGGATTGATCACACCCTCTAGTCAGGTCGATCCTTTGTTTGGATTAGACCAGAGCACCTCATTTTTTCTTTGGATGGGTCTATATGTGTTTTTTATCAACTTAGTATTCAAAGGCCTTAAGCTAAATCCGGTTACCACCTGGATGATTACACTAATTGTTTTTACCGTACAGTTTACCTTGCCGATGGTTTTTCCGACCATTGAGGGCTATTCCGGTTGGTTGTTGTTCGCTTTTATCATCGGTCGGTTTTTAGGTGTTTATCATCCACCTGTGATGGTAGAGGAGCCTTTAGATAAAAAGAGAATTATTTTAGGGTGGATTGCGCTTATTATATTTATCATCTCCTTTAGTCCCGCACCGATAATTATGTCGTAATAGCGAAGCGCTGAGAGCGTGGCGCAGAGAGCTAAAAGTTGTGAGTTTCGAGCTTTGAGTCATGAGTTGTGTGTCTGCTTTGTGTCAGGCTGAGGAACTCGAAGCCGTAGTGAAGAGCCAAGAGGGAAGAGCCCAGGGCAGAGAGTTTTGAGTGCTGTTTGTTAAAATTAAAGGTACCTCCACAAGGTCGGGATGACAATATTGAGTACTGTCATTCCGGACTTGATCCGGAATCTGT
>NZ_SMMD01000400.1 GCF_009711475.1 Fulvivirga aurantia | reverse complement strand
GTAGTTGAATACTTCAATGAAGGTGATGTGATGGTTGCCAATGACACGAAGGTTTTTCCGGCCAGGCTCTATGGTAACAAAGAAAAAACAG
Source organism: Fulvivirga aurantia (assembly GCF_009711475.1). Taxonomy (GTDB): domain Bacteria; phylum Bacteroidota; class Bacteroidia; order Cytophagales; family Cyclobacteriaceae; genus Fulvivirga; species Fulvivirga aurantia. The sequence continues at coordinate 2,280 of NZ_SMMD01000400.1, read as the reverse complement.
GGGCAAAAATTGAGGTTTTCTTACTCAGAGAGCTTAACAAAGAGATGCACCTGTGGGACGTATTAGTTGATCCTGCCAGAAAAATAAGAGTGGGCAATAAACTATATTTTGGTGAAGGTGACCTTGTTGCAGAGGTTATTGACAACACCACATCTAGAGGCCGAACCATTCGCTTTTTATATGATGGAACTGACGAGGAGTTTTACAAAACTATCGACTCGCTAGGTCAGACGCCAGTACCAAAATATATTCAAACGAGCGAAGAAGAAGACACTTTCCATAGAGAGAGATTCCAAACGATCTACGCAGAAAATATTGGGGCTGTTGCGGCACCTACTGCGGGCTTACACTTTACGGAGCAATTGCTCAAGCGTCTGGAAATTAAAGGTATCGACAGAACCAATATTACATTACACATTGGCTTAGGTACATTTAGACCGGTAGATGTAGAAGACCTTACCAAACACAAAATGGATTCTGAGAATTTCCAGGTAGGTCCTAATACTGTAGAGATGGTAAACAACGCACTCGACAAGAAAAAGCGTGTTTGTGCTGTAGGTACTACCTCAATGCGTGCATTAGAATCTGCAGTTTCTGCCAGTGGCAGACTTAAACTAAAAGAAGGCTGGACTGATAAGTTCATCTTCCCGCCTTTTGAGTTTAAAATCTGCAATGCAATGATTACTAACTTTCATATGCCTGAGTCTACACTCCTAATGATGGCGTGTGCTTTTGGTGGATATGACACCATTATGGAAGCGTACCAGGTAGCCATGAAAGAGAAATATAGATTCCTTACTTATGGTGACGCCATGCTCATCATATAGGAAATTCTAACACATTAGAGTAAAGGCTTGCAGGCAACTGTAAGCCTTTCTTTTTGCCTAAATTCCGAAAAGGTCTCAAATAAACCACCTATCTGGGTTGACTTGCCGAACTCTAATCTTGAGCTTACATTTCTATTTATGAATAAAACAATATTATCACTCTCAGGGATATTTTCAGGTGTGCTAGGCGTAGCCATTTCATTTCTACCACAAGAGATCTTTTCATTTTATAATGAGGCGCCCTCAACCATAGGTGTTTTAGCGATTAAGCTACTTGGCATTGCACTCATCGCCTTAGCCTCTGTCAATTGGTTGTCTAAAGACAGGTTGATTGGTGGAATTTACAACAGACCTGTTGCCCTTGCCAATGCCATGCATTACAGTGTAGGCAGTGTAATTTTACTTAAAACTATGGCCTTAAATTCTTCTACACCTTTAATTGTCTTATCGATTATCTATGGAGTTTTTGGTGTGGCCTTTTTTAAGATTATGTTTACAACACCAAAACAAGTTGCCAGCTAGTAATGAATAATGAATATGCCATAATCGTAGCAGGAGGTAAAGGAACGCGCATGCAAAGTGAAACACCGAAGCAATTTATGCTTTTAAATGAGCTTCCTGTTTTACTTCATACCATCAATGCCTTTTTTTCTTATTCTAAAAAAATAAAAGTCATTTTAGTTTTACCTAAATCTGACATAACCACATGGCAGTCGATTTGTGAGAAATATGGCTTTGATAAAGAGGTGATTGTTGCAGAAGGCGGAGCCACCAGGTTTCAGTCTGTAAGAAATGGTCTGGACAAAATAAAAGATGAAAAAGGCCTGGTTGCTATACATGATGGAGTAAGGCCCCTCATCAATGCCAATACCATAGGTGCTTCTTATCGTATTGCTGCTGTGCATAATAGCGCTGTGGCCGCAGTTAGGCTTAAGGAATCGTTGCGACAAACGGATCAGGACACCACAAAAGCGGTAGATAGATCAAACTACAGGCTCATTCAGACTCCGCAGACTTTTAAAGTGGATTTGATAAAAAGGGCATACAGTATTGAAGAGACTCCGGACCTTACGGATGATGCTAGCGTGGCTGAGAAGGCCGGGCATAAGATATCCCTTTTTGAGGGCAGTTATGCTAATATAAAAATAACCACGCCAGAAGACATGGTTATAGCCGATGCTTTATTAAAGCAATCTATTTCCTAAGAAAGGCAGAAAATTAACTGCCTGTGAATATATTTTTAATTCTCTTTAAGAATTAATATTCGTCTTCGTTGAAGAAAAAATCCTCTTTGGTTGGATAATCTGGCCATATTTCTTCGATGTTTTCATATGGCTGTCCATCATCTTCCAGCTCCTGCAGGTTTTCTACTACCTCCAGAGGTGCTCCGGTTCTGATAGAGTAATCAATCAGTTCGTCCTTAGTTGCTGGCCAAGGGGCGTCTTCGAGATAA
>NZ_SMMD01000689.1 GCF_009711475.1 Fulvivirga aurantia | reverse complement strand
GCCTCTTTGATGTTACCATTCAAATCAGCCCAATATATTTTATTCTTGGCACTATTAATCGCTATACCATAAACCTCACTAGTTGTAGAGCCTACGACATCTACATTTTCTCCATTAAGATCTGATTTAAGAATTGAGCCCGAGTCGGAATCATCGAAGTATAAAGACACGTTGTTTTTATCTATCTCCAGCGCATATCCGTAGCCTCCCTTACTGTAGTTAATAATATTAGTCAGGTTTTGTCCGTCAGTATTACAAGTCCAAACTGTTTCTGAATCTCTTGCGACAACGGTCATATATAATTGATCATCAACTAAATCAATTGCCTCTGGTGATATAAAATTTGGATTATCTAAATCACTAACTATTACTGATTGTGATCCGTTGGTGAGATTGACTTTTATGATCTGGTTATTGCTCTTATCATTTACAAACAACCTATCGTTAGGTAGATCTAAAGCAATATCACGGGGTTCTGTAAACCCATCAGAAATCAATGTTTCATCGGAACCACTTAGGCTGTTTCTAACAATGGATAGGTTATCATCGTCTGTATAGTAGAATTCTTCATTAATTTCATCGTACGCCAACCCAATACCAAAGCCTGTTAGTGAAAAAACTGTGCTTACATCTGTCGGAGCAGTAAGTTTAATCTTCTGAAGCTCAAGAACATCATTGTTCATAAAATACAGTTCATACTCATCACCTTCAATATTAATTTTTTCTTGATAGACATCACGTTTACCATTGGCAGTTGCCTCCAGCGTTACTGTATATTCACCAGGGAAATGGTAAGTATGCTTTTGGTTTTTTCCATAGGCTACTTCGCCATCACCAAATGACCAAAAGAAGGATTTGCCCCCCTTACTTTCATTAAGAAATGTTATTTCCCGTAGTTCTCTGAGCTCACTTTCACTACTTATGGTAAAAGCAGCCTCTGGGGCTGGCCCCAGATCTGTTTCATCGTCTGAGCAGCCATATGCAAGGAGCATGGCACAGAGCACAAACGATAGTTTAATTAATGTATTTAAATGTTTTGTCATCGTAATCGATTTTTAGTTGTAACCAGGGTTTTGTACAAGGGTGCCGTCAGAGATGTTTACTTCTCTAAATGGAATTGGAAGTACTTTTCTAAATTCTTCTAATCCCCTGCGGGCACTCAGTAAATCATAGCGCACCATGTCAAACCAATAGTGTCCTTCAAAGGCAAACTCCACACGTCTTTCATCGAGCAATATTTCCAGTAGCTCATCTTCAGATGCAATATTGGTTATGTTAGGCATCTCGGCACGTGCTCTTACTGCATTAATATCTGCTAAAGCATCATTAGGACTACCGAGTCGCCCCCGTGCCTCCGCACGTATCAGGTACAATTCAGAAAGCCTGAATACTATCGTATTACCACCATCTTCCTGGTTGCCACTACCATATTTAATACATCGGTTAAGGCCACTGCCAGTTACATCATACAATAGGTTTCTCTCCGATTCTCCACGAGCCGACATAAAATCAATCAAATCCTGGCTTACAGAAACTTCAGGAGGGGAAACATACATTTCGGTGGCCCAAGAGTTACCATCTTCTAATTGTATGAAGTTGACTTCGAAGATTGATTCTGCTCCTTCCTCATCGTAAATGGCATTATAGTCATCAGTCAGCTCATAAATCCCACTGTTGATGACCTCCGTAGCAAGTGCTTCAGCCGCTACAAAATCGTTTTGATATAAATGTACACGAGCAAGTAGTGCCTGAGCTGCAGGTTGCGTTACCTCATACCTGCTGCCATTTCCCAGCTGATTGATAGCTCTGGTTAGGTCTTCTTCGATTTGCTGATAAGTAGCCGCTACAGTATTTCTTGCTATTTCATTGCTTTCACCTTCTTGCGTAACCGTTAGCTTAAGCGGAATGCCATACTCTGAGTCTTGGTCAAAGAACTCACCGTACTGTCTTAGAAGATCGAAATGAGCGAGGCCTCGCATAAAATAAGCGACACCTGTCAGACTTTCTTTCTCATCATCTGAGAGCTCTGCAATCGAGGGTACTTCTTCAATTACCTTGTTAGCAGCATTAATCGTATTGTAATGCGCTACCCAATTAACTTCAACATGAAAATTAGCCCGAGGCACTCTACCAGTCGCCAGCTCTTGCCAAAAGGCTTGAAAGGCCGAAGCGATACCGTTACCCGAAATCATTTCAGTAGCCATGATAAAACGGCCACCATACATATCTCCATCCTGTAAAGTGTGATACAGACCTGTAACTGCTGACTCGGCAGATTGCCGATCTGTGATTGCTTTTTCTGTTAGTATCAGCGATTCAGGCTCCTGATCGAGTATATCACAAGAGGCAAGCGCTGCAAAAATTATTAGTATATATATCCTTTTCATAATAAGCTTATGTTAGATTAAAAACCAAGATTTACACCCAAACTGTAGGTTCTGGCCTGGCCAAGTGTTCCGAAATCTTCACCCTGCAAAGTGTTAAGATCGTCTTGTGAACTGGTGTTTGTAGACACTTCAGGATCAAAACCAAGATAGTTGGTCCAGGTGATGAGGTTTCTTCCTTGCACAAAGAATTGCACATTGGTAAGACCGGTCTTTTCTATAAGAGCACCCGGTAATGTGTAGCTTAATTTTACATTCTTAAGACGTAAATAGTCGCCATCTTCCAAATACTGTGTGCTAAATCGCTGCCACTGTGCGTCAGGTCCCGGGCCTTCAAGTGATGGACGTGGTATGTCAGTGATGTCACCTGGCTGTCTCCAGTAATTAAGCGATCTTCTGCTCTGATTTCCATAAGGCAAGCCACTTTGTAGCGAACCGTAGTTTTCGTAGGCATGTCTACTTTGGTTGAAAATCTTATTACCTCCTGAGAACTGGAAGAATAAATCAAGACTAAGACCCTTGTACTTAAATGTGTTGGTTACTCCTCCAAAGTAGGTGGGTAATCCACTACCTGCAGGCTGTCTATCGTCAAGGTCTATAATGCCATCGCTATTGGTGTCCTCAAATACTGCATCACCTGTAAATGGATCTACTCCGAGAAATTTAATCAGGTAAAGCTGACTGATTTCCTGGCCTTCGTTGAGTACAAAGTTTCTACTTACAATCTGGCCGTCATTTACAATATCAATAACTTCATTTTCTACGTATGTAAAGTTTAGGTTAGCATTCCATTGGAAATCGTCTCTTTGCATAACTACAGCTTGTAAAGAGGCTTCTAACCCTCGGTTTTCTATTTCACCAAAGTTTGACTGGATAGAAAAGTACCCACTGGAACCAGGAATATCCTGTGCAAGCAAGAGGTCAGTGGTGTTTTTCTTAAATACATCGAAATTGAAATTGATACGATCATCAAATAAGCCCAGGTCTAAGCCTAGATTTAATTGTGTGGTTTTTTCCCAACCCAAATCGGGATTTCCTAAAACAGAAGGAGCAATACCTCCCTGGCCATTGTATGCATCATTGGTGCTGTATGCAGACCTCGAAGTAAAGTTTCCGATTGAGGCGTTACCAATTATACCGTAGCTGGCTCTAAATTTTAAGTTGCTCACTGTCGACCTGATACCATCGAAAAATGCTTCTTCAGATACTCTCCAACCAAGGGATCCTGAAGGAAAAGTACCATATCTATTGTCGGACCCGAAACGGCTGGAACCATCTGATCTTACCGTAAAGTTTGCCAGGTACTTGTCTTTGTAGCTATAATTAGCTCTGGCGATAAATGAAATGAAACCAAAAGCAGAGCCACCTGAGGTACCTGTAGTATTAGCGGCCGCTGAGGTCTTAATCACAGAATTTACAGGATAACCAGTACCTGTAATAGTAGAAAACTCCTGTGTAGATTCCTGCATGGTAAAACCACCTAAAAGGTTAAGGTTGTGGTCATTATTAAGATTGAAATCGTAGGTGAGGGTATTTTCTGATAGCCAGGCAATTTCCTGAAAGGTGCCATATACGCCAATTCCGATGTCTGACTCATTATAACCTGCTGGCGTAAAAGACTCATCAATCAGTTCATTATAATCTACCGACCAGGTCGACTTAAAAGACAATTGCTCTGTTATATCATAGGTGCCATAAATCGAGGCTAATACCCGGTTAGTATTTGAAGTATTGACATACTCCTGAGCAATTAAAAGTGGGTTTTCTAATGCCCACCAGCCATTTTGAGTGAAAGGGTTTACATAAGTGCCGTCATCATTTATTACCGGAGCAGTCGGATCCCACGCTTGCGCATTGATCACAACGCCATATTCGTCATTTTCATTGATCGTTCGGTTGTGATTGGTTCTGCTTACTACAAGATTTGTCCCTATACCCACTTTGTCAGAGACTGATTTGTCAAGGTTTAGCCTTGCACTCATTCTCTCAAAATCCTGCCCAATCTGAATGCCTTCCTGATTAAAGTAATTAGCAGACATAAAGAATTTTAGCTTTTCATCTCCGCCCTGCATACTGATATTGGCATCATGAGTTATACCCGTTCTGAAGATATAGTCATATGCATTGTAAGTTGGTATGGTAGGGTCGTTAGGGTCTCCTAAGGTGTTATTCCAAAAATTCTCACCTCTGCCGTCAAATTCTGCTGCAGCATTCATAAATGAGATCCACTCTTGTGAGTTCATGAGTTCAGGCGTATTGCTGATCTCAGATACGCCTGTATTATAACTTGCATTAAACTTGGTTTTGCCGGCTTCACCACGTTTTGTAGTAATGATTATAACCCCATTGGCACCTCTTGATCCATAAATAGAAGCGGCAGAAGCGTCTTTTAATACTGATATCGATGCTATATCATTAGGATTTATATCTGCGAGCGGGTTTATAGGCTGTATGTTTGAGTTTAGTGTTGAATTGTTGCCCGTTACGATGGGTATACCATCAATTACATACAATGGTTGACTACTAGCCGATATAGAAGTAACTCCTCTGATGTTTACATTAATCGCAGCACCTGGTGTTGCGGAAGGGGAGGAGATATTTAAACCGGATGTTTTGCCCTGGATTGCTCCATCAAAACTGTAAGTAGCCGGTACATTTTGTATTTCTTCGCTGTCAATGGTAGAAATGGAGCTCGTAATGTCTTTCCTCTTTTGGGTTCCATAACCTACAACCACTAATTCAGATAGCTGTGTGATGTCTTCTGATAACACAACGTCTATTACAGAGCGTCCATTGAGCGATACTTCTTTGGTTTGCATACCTACAAATGAGTAGACTAATGTTGCGTCTGACTGACCGACTTCTAATGTGTAATTTCCATTAAAGTCGGTAACTGTTCCTTGAGATGTGCCTTTGATAATCACACTCACTCCGGGCAGTCCATCGCCCTCTTCTGCGGAGGTAACCCGCCCTTTTACCGAGGTTTGTGCATACACCTGTACACAGGTAAGTATAGACACAAACACAAATAGTATTTGTCGTCTCATAAAAAATGATTAAAGAATTGAACTAGAAAATTTGGGTAATAAGTGTGCATCACCCTGCTGGAGTTGAGGGTGTTGCCAGTGTTGTTAGCTACAGGCTAACAGTCAAAAATTGGCTGTAAATTTTGAAGCCCCAACGTCTTGGTTTGAGCTGGTCTTGGCTTCGGGGAAGTTTTACAATTAGGTTGCATAACTGTTATCAATATAAGCATTAATTACTATTCAAAACAACTATGCGGTATCTTAAAATTTTATCTGT
>NZ_SMMD01000944.1 GCF_009711475.1 Fulvivirga aurantia | reverse complement strand
CTCCATCCACTGACAATGTAAACCTAATTATAGGGTCATCCTGAGGTACGAAGGATCTTACTCAGTACAGTTGTTAGTTTAATAATCATTGTTTCATGCTTAGTAAGTTACTTCGTTGCGCTCAGCATGACTTGCTTTATGTGTCTGACTGAGATGGTTATTACAGATTTTTACAAAACACCTTTGGTGCTAGGCAACTCTTCATTATTCGCGTCTTTCTTCACGGCCATTTTAATGGCTTTGGCAAAAGCTTTGAAAATTCCTTCAATTTTATGGTGCTCATTATCGCCTTTTACAGAGATATTTAAATTGCATTTTGCGCTATCTGAGAAAGACTTAAAGAAGTGGTAAAACATCTCAGTTGGCATTTTTCCAATCATCTCACGCTTAAACTCAGCCTCCCAAACAATCCAGTTTCTGCCACCAAAATCTAAAGCTACCTGTGCCAATGCATCATCCATAGGCAGGCAAAAGCCATATCGCTCGATCCCTCGCTTGTTTCCAAGTGCTTGTAGAAAGGCTTCTCCCAATGCAATGGCTGTATCTTCGATCGTGTGATGCTCGTCAACTTCTAAATCTCCTTTGGTAAGTATATTAAGATCGATTAGGCCATGCTTCGCAATCTGCTCCAACATATGATCAAAAAACACGATACCTGTGCTGATATTGGCCTGACCTGTACCATCAAGGTTAAGGCTGATCGAAATATCGGTCTCCTTAGTTTTGCGCTTTACCGTGCCTACCCGTGATTTTTTCATGAGAAAAGAGGCGATCTTTGACCAATCGGAGGAGATTAGCGCACAGCTTTCATCCAATTGCTGATCGGCCAGGTCTTCTACCAGGTTCTCATTCATAAGTATGCCCTGACAGCCTAAATTTTCAGCCAGTTTTATATCGCTGAGCCTGTCCCCAATAACAAACGAATTCTTCAGGTCGTAATTCCCGTTCAGATACTTTGTGAGAAGACCTGTGCCGGGTTTTCGGGTTGGCTTATTTTCGTGAGGGAATGAATCGTCAATCAAAATCTCATCAAAGACAATACCTTCATTTTCCAGCGTTTTGAGCATTTTATTTTGTGCAGGCCAGAAGGTGTTTTCAGGAAATGACTCAGTGCCCAAGCCGTCCTGGTTGGTGACCATTACCAACTCAAACTGATCATTTTTGGCGATTTTAGATAGCTCAGTAAATACTTTAGGATAAAATTCCAGTTTCTCCAGACAATCAATTTGTTCATCTTCCGGTTCGATAATGAGTGTACCGTCTCTGTCTATAAAAAGTACTTTTTTCATACTTCAATGATTATTGCAATGCTTTTAGCGTGTCGATTAATAAATTATTTTCTTCAGGTGTGCCTACAGTAATTCTCAAGCAATTATCACCAAATCTTACTTTTGATCTGTCCCTTACAATGATTTTCTTCTCAACTAATTGATCAAATAGTGTTTTTGCATTCGAAAACCTTACTAACAAAAAGTTACTATCAGAGGGAAAAACCATGTCAACAGACGGTAAGCTTTCTAGTTCACGTTTCAGCTTATCGCGTTCTGCTATGATTTGCACTATGTTTTTCCTGATCAACTCGGGATTAGACAGTTGCTGTAAGGCATATTGTTGTGTGAGCTCATTGATGTTGTAGGGAGGTTTTACCTTATTGAAAAGGCTGATGATCTCCTGATTGGCAAATGCCATACCCAAACGTACCCCAGCCATACCCCAGGCTTTAGAAAAAGTTTGCAGTACTATCAGTTGCTTGTACTTATCAAGATTTTTTGCAAATGATGCTGTTCCGGCAAAATCAATATACGCTTCGTCAACCACCAGAATACCATTGAAACTATCTGCAATCTTTTCAATAGCGGCTTCATCCAGAAGATTACCTGATGGGTTATTGGGTGAGCACAAAAATACCACCTTTGTATTCTCATTTATGGCAGTTAAAACGGCTCCGGGATCCAGACTAAAATCGGTATTCAGCGGGGCTTTGATGATTTCAATGTTATTGATACCAGCAGAAACCTCATACATGCCATAAGTTGGGTCAGTGATGACGATATTATCCTTTCCCGGTTCGCAGAAAATTCTGAAAATAAGATCTATAGCCTCATCACTACCATTGCCAAGAAAAATTTGACTCGGTTTTACAGATTTAATTTCTGCCAGTTTGCTTTTTACCTCACGTTGGTAGGGGTCAGGGTATCGGTTTACAGCTGATTTATATGGGTTTTCGTTGGCATCTAATAACACAGCCTCACCCGTGCTGCTGTACTCATCTCTTGCTGAAGAGTAAGCTTTTAAGGCCAGAATATTAGGCCTCACCAATTTTTCAATTTCCATTTTCCAGATACTTGAGTCTGAGTGAAACAGCATTTTTGTGAGCAGCAAGTTCCTCTGCTTCAGCCATCAATTCGATGGTAGGACCGAGTGATTTGATTCCACCCTCAGTTATTTGCTGAAAAGTAACTTGTTTGGTAAAGCTGTCTAAACTTACCCCACTATAGGCCCGTGCCGCCCCGTTGGTAGGCAATGTGTGGTTTGTGCCAGAAGCGTAATCTCCGGCAGATTCAGGGGTGAATGCCCCAATAAATACCGATCCAGCATTTATTACCTGATCGGCTAATGTTTCTGCATTTTTAGTGGCTATAATTAAATGTTCCGGAGCATAAGCGTTGCTCATCTGCATCATTTCGGCAGTGTCTTTTACTAAAACACCCACACTTTTGCTTAGGCTTTCTACCGCAATCACCTTTCTAGGTAAACTCTCAATTTGTTTTTCGATGGCCTTATTTACACTTTCTAAAAGCGATTCATCTGTACTTAGGAGCACCACCTGGCTGTCTTTGCCATGCTCAGCCTGAGAAAGCAAATCAGATGCAATAAAGTCGGCATTGCTGCTCTCGTCTGCCAAAACCATCACCTCTGATGGGCCGGCCGGCATATCTATAGCAGTACCCTGTAGACTCACCATCTGTTTGGCAGCAGTTACATACTGGTTGCCAGGCCCAAAAATCTTATCAACCCGCGCTATGCTTTCGGTACCATACGCCATGGCTGCTATGGCTTGGGCGCCACCTACTTTATACACTTTAGTAATGCCCACAAGTTTGGCGGCATATAGTATCGCTGGATTTATATTGCCATCTGGCTGTGGTGGGGTGCATAAGACTATCTCAGAACAGCCGGCAATTTTGGCTGGTATACCGAGCATAAGTACCGAAGAAAACAATGGTGCTGTGCCACCCGGTATGTAAAGACCTACTTTTTCAATAGGCAGAGCCTTTCGCCAGCAAGTGACCCCTGGCATGGTATCTACCCGAAGTTCTTCACGCTTTTGCTCCTTGTGAAAAGTATAAATGTTTTCATAGGCTTGTTTTATGGCTGTCTTAAGTGTTACATCAGTAGAGTCATCTGCTGATTTTAACTCATCTTCACTCACTTGTAAAGCATCAATCTTCGATTTGTCAAACTGTTCATTAAATTCAAATAGTGCTTTATCACCTGAGGCCTTCACGCGGGTGAGAATATTTCTAACTGCACTTTCTAAAAAATCAGTTTCCAGAACAGGACGTTGTAGAATGCTTGCCCATTGCTCAGGTTTTGGGTATTTCTTAATAGTCAACATTAGAGTATCATTTTTTCGATAGGTACAACTAAAATTCCCTGGGCTCCAAGTGCTTTAAGTTCGTCTATTTTGTCCCAGAATTCGTCTTCATTTACCACTGAGTGCACAGAAGACCAGCCACTCTCTTTTAAAGGTAAGACAGTTGGACTTTTCATACCCGGCAATACGCTGCATATTTCTTTTACGCTGTCATTGGGTGCGTTTAGCAACATGTATTTAGTGTTTTTAGCCTTATTTACTGCTTTTACCCTGAAGATAAGCTTGTCCAAAATAGCTTGTTTCTCAGCTGATAAAGATTTTCCGGAAACTAAAACTGCCTCAGACTTAATCACAGTTTCAACCTCTTTTAAGCCGTTGCTCATAAGTGTGCTACCGGTACTTACAATATCGCATATAGCATCTGCTAGTCCGATTCCCGGAGCGATTTCAACAGATCCGCTGATCTCATGTATCTCTGCAGATATGTTGTTTTTGGCTAGAAAGTCTTTGATGATGTTAGGGTAGGAGGTGGCAATCTGTTTACCGTCAAATGACTGAATACCTTCGTATGTATCGCCTTTAGGGATGGCAAGAGAAAGTCTGCATTTTGCGAAATCGAGGCGTTGGGTTATCTCAATGTCTTTCTTTTTTTCCAGAAAAACGTTCTCTCCAACAATTCCGATGTCTGCCACGCCATCTTCTACATATTGAGGGATATCATCGTCTCTTAGAAAAAGAATCTCTGCCGGGAAGTTGTAAGATTCTGTCTTAAGTCTGTTTGGGCCATTGCTGAAATACAGACCACACTCGCGAAGTAGTTTAACTGATTTCTCCTGAAGTCTTCCTGATTTTTGAATGGCAATTCTAAGTTTGTTTTCCATAGTTCCTGTTTGCTTTGTGCTTTACCTGTTAAGTATTCTGAAGTTCTTGTTTGAAATTGAGTAAAATAAAAAAGGCTTACCGCATGGTAAGCCTTAATGTTTTTGTGATAATATCTATATAAATATAGCTATAACATAAACCGCCCATGCATCGATGCTGAGTTAACATGATGATGGTGATGATGGTTATATGTTGCGCTGTATAATTGCATTGTTGACGCGAAGTAGTAAAAAGATTTTATAAGATCAAAGATTAACTTTCATTTATTTTAAAAACACAACCCGAGATAAAAGGTTTAGAATTATTTATCACCACCTAATGATTGGTTCTCTATTGAAGCTAATTCAATCACTTTTTCATATTCTTCGGGGTCTAAATCGTTGAAGAAATAATGAACGGGGTTAATTTTCTTATCATTTCTTATCACCTCGTAGTGTAGGTGAGGTGCAGTAGAAAGCCCCGTGTTACCCACATAACCAATGATTTGTCCACGTTTTACCTGCTGCCCTTCCTTCACTTCAAAATCATGCATGTGCGCATATCTGGTTTTGAAACCAAAGCCATGATCAATCTCTACTGTTTTTCCATAACCGCTAAATCTCACTTTCGCTTTAGAAACGGTACCATCTGCCGTGGCATAAATTGGGGTGCCGATAGGGGCAGAGAAATCTATACCCGTGTGTAGCTTCTTTACCTTATAAATCGGATGAATTCTATAACCATAACCCGAAGCCAACCTAATTAGCTCCTGATTTGAAATGGGCTGAATAGCTGGAATAGCGGCAAACATCTTTACCTTATTCTCTGCCAACTCCACGATATCGTCATATGATTTTGACTGAATGTACATTTTCCGTCTCAGCTTATTTACATCCTCGCTCAATGATACAATTACTTTTTCGTGGTCAAGGCTCTTGTTTTTTATCTCCTCATAACGATCAACACCACCAATACCGGCATTTCTCACGGCAGGATCTATAGGATCTGCTCCTAAAACCACCCTGTAGATATCGTCATCACGATCTTCGAGGGAGGCTACCACTTTCTCAAGTTCATCTACCTTCTCTTGCAAACTTTGGTAATAATACTCCATTTCGGCCACCTCATTTTTGAGCATAAGCTCTTTTGGAGATTCAAAATATGCATTATATAACATGAGAAGGCCAACAGAAACTACCACAATCATAGATGCGAGGCCCAGGAAGTTTAGGATAACGTCCTGCGACTTTACTTTTACTCGCTCATACTTACAGGTTTCTGTATCGTAGTAATATTTTATTCTAGCCATCTTACACTATTTGTTCTTTGGCCTAAATGCTTTGATTATTTTCTCATCACATTTAAGAAAAGGCCCTTCCAACAAGTCTATACAATAAGGAATTGCCGGAAACACAGCGTCTAAACACTCTCTGATCGCTTTTGGTTTCCCCGGTAAGTTAACAATTAATGTTTGATTTCTAATACCCGCTGTTTGTCGGGAGAGAATGGCGGTAGGTACAAACTTTAAACTTTCCTGACGCATACGCTCACCAAAACCGGGCATCATCTTATCACAAACGGCTTCTGTGGCCTCTGGCGTAACGTCTCTTTTGGCAGGTCCGGTGCCCCCGGAAGTGATAATAAGGCAACAGCCTTTTTCATCCGCCATTTCTTTCATTTTTGCCTCAATCTGGTCTTGCTCATCAGGTATGATGGCGTACACGCTGTCCCACTCCGAGGTGAGGTAGTCGTTGAGCGTAGAAACAATGGCCTTACCCGGGGTATCTTCATATTCTCCTCTGCTGGCTCTATCAGAAACATTGATGATTCCAATTATTGCTTTCTCACTCATTTCTTAAAAAGTAATTTACTTGATCGTCCTTTTTTGAATACCTGGCGCCCTTTGTTAATACCTGTACGCATTTTTTTCTGCTCTTCCTCCGGCAAGTTGATGATGTCTGTACACTCTGTGCTGCAGCACCCTTCAAACTTCTCGGCACATTTCTCACATTGAATAAACAGTAAATGGCACCCATCATTTTTACAGTTGGTATGCGTATCACACGGGTCACCGCATTGGTGACAGTGGCTTATGATTTCGTCTGAAATACGCTCTCCCAATCGCTCATCAAAAACGAAGTTTTTGCCTACAAATCTGTTTTCAAGCCCTTTGTCTTTCACCTGACGGGCATACTCAATGATGCCACCCTCTAGCTGAAATACATTCTCAAAGCCTTTGTGTTTGTAGTAAGCGCTGGCTTTTTCGCATCTGATACCTCCTGTGCAGTACATGACGATATTTTTATCTTTCTTATCCTGTAAGAGGTCTTCTACAATGGGTAATGATTGTTTGAAAGTGTCTACATCAGGCGTAATAGCACCTTTAAAATGCCCCACTTCACTCTCGTAGTGGTTTCTCATATCTATGAGCACAGTATTTGGGTCACTGGCTAGCTCATTGAATTTTTCTGCGCTGAGATGAATCCCTTTTTTGGTAACATCAAAAGACTTATCATCTAAGCCATCGGCTACGATTTTGTTTCGTACCTGTATTTTTAGCTTAAAAAATGACTTACCATCATCTTCTACAGCTACATTTAAACGCTCGCCTTCGAGCTCTTTTGAGTTGTTGATATAACTTTCAAACGCATCGAAATTTTCCTGAGGAACGCTTATTTGGGCGTTTATACCCTCTTCGGCCACATAAATACGCCCGAAAACTCCAAGTTTATGAAAGTCAAGATATAACTGATCGCGGTAGGCTTGTGGATCAGGTAGTTTTACATATCGATAAAATGAAAGTGTGACGCGCTTTTCGTCACTATTCTGAATTTTTTCCTTCAGAATCTTTTTGTTTACTCTGTTGTGTAGAATCATTTTGCATGAATGATTTTGTTAACGAAAGTGCAAAGATAATAAAAAGGAAAACGTAATTACAAAACGTAATTAAAACGGCTTATAATAAGATTTTAAGCCATAATTTACTATAAATCAGACTTTTACGCCTGCTTTGGCTATGCCGTTGACCAGGTCTTGTACATCAAAAGGTTTGCATATATAGCCATCGGCACCCGAGTCTTCTGCAATATTTTCTATTTTATTATTGGCAGAAAATAGCAATACAGGCACTTTAGCCGTTTCAGGATTTGACTTAAGTTGTTTTACAGCTTTTGAGCCTCCTATCTCAGGTATCCAAATATCCATGAGTATCAAGTCAGGTCTATGCTTTTCTACCAATTCTACAGCATTTATGACAGCACTCTCTGTGGCTACTTCATATCCCTCTTTCTCCAAAACGATCTTTACGACCTGGAGTATATCTTTCTCATCATCACAGATTAAAACTTTTGATCTCATTATGATTTTTTAATTGGAATTTTAAACGAAAAAATAGAGCCTTCTTTGCTGCTCTGAACATCAATTAAGCCATTGTGACGGTCAATAATCTCTTTAGAAATACTCAACCCAATACCTAAACCAGATACATGGGTACTATGTTCTTCAACTCTATAGAATTTATCAAATATTTTCTTGATTTTGGAATTTGGTATTCCCATACCGTAATCTCTTACTGATACTTTTGCAAAACTACCGTCCAGAGATACGTTAATCTCAATTTTCTCTGCGTTCGGGCTATACTTGATTGCATTGGTGAGAAAGTTTATTAAAACCTGTTCGATACGACCTTTATCACCATCAATGATTTTATCTAACTTTCCATGCACCTCAATTTTATGCTTATCGTTTACAGGTGCTACATGCTTTACTGCCTCCTGTACCAGCTCGTCCATATCAAATCGCTCGTATTTAAGAGTCAGTTTTCCAGACTGTATACGGCTTACATCCAGCAAGTCGTTGATGAAGCCTTCAAGCTTCACAATGTTTGAACTGGTCTTGTTAAGGTACAACTTAATTGCCTGATCATCAGCATTTTTCAGGTGATCCAGCAATAGATCAGTATAAGCTTTTACACTTGTTAGTGGTGTTTTTAGCTCATGGCTGGCTATACCAATAAACTCGTCTTTTCTATCTGCCAGCATTTTTTGATCATGGATGTCGGTGGAAGAAATGATCCACTTGTTGATTTTACCTCCACTATCGACCAATGGTGTACCAAGTGATAGGAACCAACGGCTCGTTTCATCAGCTCTTTTTATGAGATGCTCTACTTTAAATATTTCCTGACCTTTCAGCGACTCTTCAAACACCTCACCAATGTCCCTATCGCTTTCAGCAGGGAAGTTGAATTTATGATGCCATTTCTTGTCGTATTTGGCATTTGGCTTTCCGATAAAGTCTTTAGCTTGCTGATTGATATACTCAGGCTTGCCATCCAGGCCTAGCACCCAAACCAACTGAGGTAGAGAATCTGAAAGCATTCTGATGAAGGCATTGGTTTCTTCAACCGACTTTCTGGCCCTTACCTGATCAGTTACTTCATGTGCGTAGATTACCACATCTTCATCTACATCTTCCTGGCTATTGTCGTAGTATATAGGATGGAATGTGACAGAAAAATATTTAGTCTCTTCTTTCTCACCATCGTATTTGTATGAAATTGCCTTTTCAGTAAAACTCAAATTCTCCTGAGTTTCTCTCACCTTTTGCAAGGCATTCTTTATTTCTTTTGTATTTATACCTGGTAGTGCGTTAGCCAGGTCTTTTCCCAGCATTTTCTGACTGCCGAAAAAGCTCTGGAAACTCTCGTTTACGAAGCTGAAAGTGTTTTTCTTACCGCTTACAATTGCAATAAGTTGAGGTGCATCAATGAACAGGTTTTGCCATAATTTACGCTCGCTTTCAACTTGCTTTACAGCTTTTACTAGCTTAAGCTCTGCTTCTTTCTTGTCTGTAATATCTATAAAACTGATAGAAACCAGGTTGGTGTCATCATTAGATTGCTCTACAACCGGAGTGTAATCAAAGCTCAGGTATCTGTTTTTGTCTTTCTTTATCTGCTGCTCAAAACTTAACTGTTTTCCTTCAAAAGCCTGTTTTATTCTTGAGTGAAACGCTTCTAAGTACTTCGGAGGAATGAGGTCGATGTACAATACATCTTCCTGTAGTTTCACTCCAAAAATATCTTTGAAGATCTTATTGGCCGTGTTATTAAAGAGGATAATACGGTAGTCTCTATCAACCAGAATAAAGCCCTGCTGCGTATTATGCAGCAAACTCTCCATATTTTGCTGGTATTTGATAATTTCCTCACTCTGTTTTTCCACTTCGGCAGTGGCACTGCGCAACTCAGAGTAGGCGATATTTAGTTCCTCATTGGTAGCCTGCAGCTCTTCGTTGCTGGTTTCAAGTTCTTCATTTGAGGCCTGCAACTCTTCGTTTGATGATTGTAGTTCTTCGTTGAGCGATTGTAATTCCTCATTAGATGTTTCCAGCTCCTCAACCAAAGAATTCATGTGCTCTTTAGTGGTGGCAAGCTCATGCTCAAGCTCTACAATTATCGGTTGCTCTTTAGGATCTACATCTGAGGTTTTATGTTTAGAGTGCTCAAGGTCTAAATCTAATGTCTCAAATATGATTATAAAAAAACGGTTTTGTGGCTTTGAGTAAAGTACCGGTTTTACAATTATTCTCAGCCATTTTTCCTCACCATTAATTTCGATTTTCTTAATACGGCTTTTGGCTGTTTCCATATTGCCTATGGCCTTGCTGGAAGCTGTACGTACTTCTAACTGAAACTCACTGTTGATCAGTTTTACGATATTGAGGTTAGCAGAACCTGGTTTCAGCTTTAGAAAGGGAGATACATCTTTGTTTATTTCTATGATGTTGAGGCTATCATCCACAACAACATAAGGGTGCTCAAAGCCATGGTATAGGGTCTCTTTTACCATAGACGCTACCGTAGTGATTTCCTGTTTTTTAGAAACAGACTCCTTGGCTTGCTGTCTTCTGGCGATTAAAGGACGTAGTATAGGCACATGTGATACCTTCGAGTCTGTCGACTTACGCTGATATAACTTGTGCTTACCGTTTAAAGGACTAAACAGCTCTTTAAAATGCCCGATAGTTTCAGACTTACCTAAAAAGAGTAACCCGCCAGCATTGAGCGAATAATGAAATAATGGAATTACCTGATTTTGCAAGTCAGACTTGAAGTAAATCAAAAGGTTCCTACAGCTTACCAGATCAAGGCGTAAAAATGGGGGGTTAGTCGTAAGGTCATGCTTAGAGAAAAGTATGAGCTTTTTGATTGACTTACGCACCTCAAACTTACCGTCTTCACGACTCTTAATGTATTTGTCACGGTAATATTTGGGCATGCTCTCTAGCGTGTATCCTTCATAAATACCTATTCTGGCAGTTTTGAGCGGATTTTGATCTATATCTGTAGCAAATATCTGTATGTGTGAGGGAGCAGGGCACTTTTTTGTATTAATCAGATCATCTAAGATCATTGCAATGCTATAGGCCTCTTCACCTGTAGCGCAGCCGGGTATCCATACTCTGAAGGAGTCTTGATCTGCCGTTTCGAAGAGCTGCTTTTGCAAATATTCTTCTAGCTCAGCAAAGGACTCAGGATTTCTGAAAAATGCCGTTACACCAATAAGTAGGTATAAAAACAATTCTTCTATCTCGTTCTCATTGTTTTCTAAATAGTCTAAATACGCATCAATTGACTTTATTTTTTTATCCTGAATGCGCTTTTCGAGTCTGCGATGAATGGTGGAAGTTTTATAGCCAGAAAAGTCTGTGCCAGTACGATGCTGTATTTTTTCAATGATTTTATCCACCACATCGAGGTCTTCTTTCTGAGCCTCTGCCTCTTCGTTTTTTATGCGAATACTATTTTTGTAAGCAGTGTCGAATAATTTTGGAATTTCTAAGCCTATTTCTTTTGGAGTTAGCTCCATATCTACATAACCAGTAAGTATGGCGCTGTCGGGCATTCCCGTATACTTGGCACTATCAGGCTTTTGAGCAATGGCAAAACCATCTGCTTTGTGAATTTCGACTACTCCTTCAGATCCATCGTGGCCTGTTCCGGAAAGTACCACTGCAATACATTTATTGCCATAATTATGTGCCAACGATGTAAAAAGAGTGTCTACACTCGGCTTCGGACCATAAGATTGTTTGCTAGGAGTAAACGAAAAATGGTCATTTTCTATAATAATATTACTATCTGGGGGGCAGGTGTAAATGCGATTAGGCGACAGTTGCATGCGATTAGCAGCTTCTACCACCTCAAGTTCATTCACTTTGCTCAACAAGTTTACCAACAGACTCTTGTAGTTGGGGCTAGTATGTTGCGCTACAATTATTGCCGCACTTTCAAGCTTAGGAGGAAGACTGCCAATAAGTTCTTGCAATGGCTCTAGTCCTCCGGCAGACGCACCAATGGCAATTATATGATTGAGCGAATTTTTTTTACTCATAATGGTATTAAGTAACTAATCTACTTCAGTGCTAATACGTCACCTATAGATTTTCCCAAGAACTATAAGTTTCTCAGTTGAAAATTGTTTAACAATTCTTTAAAAAAATATTCTAAAGTCACAGACAAATTTAGTGGGTATCATTGGTTGTTGGCTTTTAGCTCACCACGCAATAGCTGATTGTATTGCTCACAAGTAAGCAGGCCGTGTTCATCACTATACGGACAGTGTTTATATGTTCTGCCAAATGCGCCCTGTGAGATGATTACACCTTCGCCCTGGCAAACCGGACAAACTACCTTGCCGGTTGGTCCGCAGTCAACTTCATAATTTAAGGAGAATACGGTTTGAGCTTCTTTTCTATCTGTATTTCTAACTTTTAGGAATTGTTCTTTGGCTAACTCTAGGAGTGATATACTTTCTTCGTAAAACCTACCAGTGGTGCCTTTGATTTCTATATACTTATTGAGCCAGTCGATGCTTTGTTGGTATTTGTCGAGTTGGTAAGAGTTTTTACCAAAATAGAAACACAGATCTGTAGGTACGATTTTAGACTGTTTGAGGACCGTCTTAAAGATTTCCTCGGCTTTTAGGTTGTCACCGGCATTCATTAAATCAACACCCTGATCCATTTTGCGCATGAGGGCAGCATTTTTTGCATGCTCCTGATCTCTTACCTGCTGCAGGATCTTTTCTTCCTGTGTTTGAGCCAGGGAAACCACTGTGATAAAACACAGCATCCCGGCTATTATCAACTTATTCATTAAGGTAGTCTTTCTTGTCTAGTTTGAGCCAATCCAGCGTAGAGTTGCAAAAAATATCTTCAACCACGCTACAATCAAGATCCATTTCTTCAATAAACTTGCCAATCTCTAAGTCACCAAGGGGAAAAGGATAGTCAGACCCTAAAGTGATCTTCTTCGAACCCTGAATCTTGAGAATGTATTTCATGATTTCCGGATCATGCGTAATACAATCTACCCAAAATTTGCCCAGGTACTCACGTGGATTTACGGGATTGTCAATGGCTACCAAGTCAGGTCTGCAATTGAAACCATGCTCCACACGCCCTACAGTTGCGAGGAAAGATCCTCCGGCATGTACAAAGTTAACCCTTAAATCAGGCAATCTTTCGAATACACCTCCAAATATCATAGAGCAAATAGCTCGTGAAGTTTCGGCTGGCATGCCAACAAGCCATGGCAACCAATACTTGGTCATATGTTTCATTCCCATCATGTTCCAAGGGTGCACCATTACAGCCATGTCTAACTCCTGACAGGCTTCAAAAATAGGGAAGAAGCGATCTTCACTTAAGTTTTCATCATTGATGTTAGAGCCAATCTGTATACCTGGTATGCCTAACTCCTTACAACGCTCCAACTCTTGTATGGCCAGCTCCGTGTCTTGCATAGGTATAGTAGCAAGACCAATGTAATGCTTCGGGTATTGCACTGCGAGCTCATGAATGTGATCATTAAGAAACATCGAAAGGTCGAGACAGTCATGAGCCTTTGCCCAATAAGAAAACATCACCGGGATGGTGCAGACAACCTGCACCTGTGTATTAAACTTTTCGTAATCTTTTATTCTTACTTCCGGATCCCAGCAGTTTTCTTCAATTTCTCTAAAAAACTGATTACCCTTCATCATTTTAGCATAGCCGGGGCGGTGGTGCTGTAAATAGATGAAATCTCCATAACCGAATTTTTCTGTCCAATTGGGCATCTTTTCCGGAATAATATGGGTATGCATATCTATTTTAAGCATAGGAAATCTGGGTTTAATATGGTTTAGCTAATCCTACAAATCTATTAAAAGTAAATTAAAAAATGGAAGATGGAAGTTAGATGTGAGAAGTTAGCTGTTAGAAATTAGATGTGAGAAATTTGACCTTCAAAGTGAAACAAAAGATTATTGGGTTGGTCGTGCGTAGGTTGAATAAAACCCAAATGTACTTTATGATGCATCAAGGAGGGTGGGATGTAAAAATGGCTTGCGGAGGAGCGTATGTGTTACTTCTTCTTTGGAACAGGATCATAACCACTTGTGCCCCAGGGGTGACAGCGCGCGATGCGTTTAAGGCCTAACCAAAACCCTTTAAAAGGGCCCCATTCATTAATAGCCTGAATTGTATAACTGGAGCAAGTAGGGGTGTGGCGACAATTTTGCCCCAAAAGCGGACTTATCGTTAACTGATAAACCCTGATGGGCAATATGAGTATTGATTTGATAATTTTCATTGTCGAGACTACACGAAAATACTCACTAATCCAGTGAGTATTCTGTGCCTTCTTTTCCGTCTTTAAGCGTAACACCTAAAGCTTTTAAATCATCCCTGATCTTATCAGAAAGTTGATAATTTTTGGCCGCTTTGGCATTTTGCCTTACTTCTATCAGTAAATCGATCACACCGCCTAGTTTAGCATCCTGGCTTTCTTTTTCTTCCTGTAGGCCCAGTACATCTTCTGTAAAGCCCTGAAAATGCTTATTAAGTGTATTGAATAGCTCCTGGCTAATAGCACCGGTTGTCACATTGCCAGATTTGAAGTTATTCATGAGTGTTGTTATCTCAAACAGTACAGCCAAGGCCTTAGCCGTATTAAAATCGTCACTCATATTTTCAAAGAGTGCATCGATCTGTTTTTCTACTTTGGCTGCCACCTCCTTATCTTCAGAGCCACCTTCATAAGCCAGTGACTTAGAAATTTTAAGGCCCTCCATCAATCTCTTATATCCTTTCTCTGCAGCATTTAGCGCCTCATTAGAGAAGTCTAAGGTGCTGGAATAATGTGACTGAAGCATAAAAAATCTCACAACCATAGGACTGTAGCCGCGCTCCAGAATTTCATGATCACGGCAAAGAGCTCACGTGGCAAAAATGAATTGCCTAAAGATTTACTCATTTTCTGACCATTTACAGTGAGCATATTGGTGTGAAGCCAATATTTTACGGGATCTTTTCCGGTACTGCCGACAGACTGTGCTATTTCACATTCATGATGGGGGAATGTTAGGTCCATACCACCTCCGTGGATGTCAAAAGTTTCTCCTAAGTATTTGGTACTCATAACAGTACACTCCAGGTGCCAGCCCGGAAACCCTTCGCCCCAGGGGGAGTTCCAACGCATAATGTGTGATGGAGAGGCTTTTTTCCATATGGCAAAGTCGATTTTATTTCTTTTCTCGTCCTGACTGTCGAGCGCTCGGCCACTTTCCATGAGCTCCTCGATCTTCCTGCCTGAGAGTTTGCCGTAATTATGTTCTTTGTCGTATTTAGAGACATCAAAATAAACAGAGCCGTTTACTTCATAAGCAAAGCCATTATCTAAAAGGCCTTGTACCATTTCAATTTGCTCCATGATATGGCCGGTAGCTGTTGGCTCTATACTCGGAGGTATATTATTAAATTGCTTAAGCACCTCATGGAATCCATTAGCATACTGCTGTACTATTTCCATGGGCTCAAGTTGCTCAAGGCGTGCTTTTTGAGCTATTTTGTCTTCGCCTTCATCCGCATCGTTCTCCAGATGGCCAACATCCGTGATATTACGTACATAACGGACTTTATAACCAACATAGGTTAAGTAACGGTAGATCACATCAAAACTCATGAAAGTCCTGACGTTACCAAGGTGCACATCGCTATAGACCGTAGGCCCGCATACATACATACCCACGTGATCTTTCTCTATCGGCTCAAACTTCTCTTTTTGTTTGCTAAGGGTATTATACAAATGAATGGGATACTTCTCTTTTAGCGACATCTTGTACTTTTTCTGGCTTATTTTCTAAAAGCATCAAAAATAGTATGTATTAAGGACTATCGCTTAATAATGTGATAGAAATTAAAAGAGAAGAGCGTTGGCTAACTTTTCTTCTTTAATTCCATGCTAAAAAATGGGTACCAGTTTTCATTATCAGGAGAATAATAGCCTTCTTCAATCCAGGTGTCAGCGCTGATTTTGGCCTTATATTTTACTGTGCCATTGCCTGCGTCAAACCACCAATCAAAGCCCTCTGGCGTTAATTCAAAATTGGCAAGAGTGTGTCGACCTTCGAGAGTATAAGCATTCATGACTAGCTTATTTTGGATAGCATCGTAATTGATGATACCAAAGGCTTCAAATACTTTTTCATTGGTGGTTTGGTCCCTTCCTAAACCGTTAATGACTAAAATTTTCCCATCTAGCTTGGTGTAAATGTCTTCTGTCTGATTGAAGGTGACCTGATTACCATCAGGAGTACGAGACCAACCAGAGCCTGCCCAATGACCAACAATTTTTTGAGAAATCTGATCGACAGAAAGTGAATCCTGGGCATTAACAATAGGGTGAAAGCCTACTAATAAATAACCGAATAAGATAAAATGTAAAGTTTTCATGATAGTGTATTTTGGTTAGTAAATGTTTTAATCCAGGTGTTTTTATACTTTTTAAAGCCAAGTGATCCGGCTCCGCAGGTAAGAAATATGGCAATGCCGAGCATGGCATAAAAAGGATTGTCGGGTAGGCGAGTCAAGCTTTCAGAAACAAAGGCCGCATAAAGACCTATCACCGACCAATACATAAAGCTTATGTGTAAGATTATGCTGTTGTTAGTTTTCTTTCGAATTAGTGGAATCATACCTGCCAGAAGGGTTACTAAACTTACCGTAGCGGCAATATGGAAGATGCCAAAGCCACCGAATAATCTATAGATCATAAAAGCGGTAATGTTTAAGATCAGCATCATGATTACATAGGCAAAACCTACTTTTTTATGTGTTTTGGTGCCTTTTTTAGCTATGAGTATGTAAGTGCCAAAGACTATTGCCAATATGGCTGAGTAGAGATGTATAGTTCCCGTTAAGCTGTGTGTTATCATTGTAAAGTAGTTTATATTATAAACTTAAATAGCAAAAAAATTAGTTGATGTATTGTTTCAAAGCATTTACATACTCTTCAAAGGCGTTGATGCCAACCTTCGTGATTTTACAAGTTGTAAGCGGCTTTTTACCTTTGAATGATTTAGTTACTTGTATATAATCTGCTTTTGATAGTTTGTCAATCTGAACGCTCAAATTGCCTGCTGTTGCACCTGTTTTTTCTTTAATATGCACGAATTCGGCAGATTTAACACTCATTAATAACGACATAATCGCCAGCCTAAGCTGTGAGTGTAATAAAGGATCCAGGTCTTTGAAGTGATTCATTTTGCTACGCTTTTCTTAACATATATCCTGGTATCAAATAACCTACGGCAACAGCTACAGCCATAACAAGAGGGGCGTAGGCAACACCAAGATAAATTGCCAATGGCGCAAAGATCCAAAAACTACTGCCGCCAATGACCAAAGGATTGAAACGTATAATCAGCCCTGTTATAAACGTGGCCATACCAGAAAACAGCAATATTAAGGCTGTAATTTGAAAGTTGAGGTATGAGCCAGTAAAAATCACAACGAGTATGCTAAATAAGAAAGCCAACCATGTCCACATAACTAGTCCATCGCTGTAGGTAGTTACTCTCTTTTTACCAGATTGCTTGTAGCCATAAATCATGGTTATAATCCAACCGGGAATGCCAATGAGCCACACCATATAAGGGTGTTCAAAATCTGTAAATTGTTCTAAATAAAAATGACCCAAACTGGCTACTACTGCTATCCACCCCCAAAAGAGAAAATAGAAGCTACCTTCTTTGGCATTACCTTTAGTCTGTTGAATCATCCTCGTGATAATCTCCAGACTCTCTGTACTGGTTAGTTCTTTTTCTTCTTTCATGATCGATCTTTTTTTATAAATGTAAAGTAGTTTATAATATAAACCTAATTAAAAACAAAAAGGTTGCACCTTGGTTTGTTTTTTTAATTTCGAATAACTTTGAAACACCTATCAAATCTGACAATATGTTTACTGGAATTATAGAAGCTTTAGGCAAAGTACACGCCATTGAGACGGAAGGGACTAACAAACACTTCGATATTCGAAGTGATATTAGTACAGAGCTTAAAATAGATCAAAGTGTGGCTCATAATGGTGTTTGTCTTACAGTGGTGGCTATAAATGATGATATACATAGAGTAACTGCCATAAAAGAAACGCTCGACAAGTCTAGCCTTGGCAATTTAAAGCCGGGAGATGAACTAAACCTCGAGCGATGCATGCTCAATAATGGTCGTTTTGATGGGCATATTGTGCAGGGCCATGTAGACCAGACTGGTCAAGTAAAAAGTATTGTAGAGGAGGAGGGGAGTTGGTTATTTACTATTGAGCATGAGTCAATAAAAGGCAATGTGACCGTTGAGAAAGGGTCTATCACGATAAATGGCATTAGCCTTACTTGCTTCAATTCTACCGACACGAGTTTTACGGTGGCGATTATACCTTACACTTATGAGCACACCAACATGAAGGCCCTTAAAAAGGGTGATACCGTCAATTTAGAATTTGATATAGTAGGTAAGTATGTGCAGAAGCTTATGCGTCAGGGTTAATGACTCCAATACTTCTGACAAATCCATTGCGCTAGTTTATAAAACAAGAACCCAAGGAGTACTCCAATGAGAGTACCTACAATGATATCGCCAGGGTAATGAACACCAAGGTATATCCTGGTATAGGCCATAATAAACGACCAAATAAAGACCAGACCGACCCATTTGTATTTGTGGCGGAAGATTAGAAATGTATATGTGGCTAAGCTAAATGCCGTGCCAGCATGAGCTGATGCGAAACCAAATTTACCACCTGTGTATTCATTCACTAAATGAACCATTCCTTCCAAAGAAGGGTCACGGGATGGTCTCCATCTTTCAAAGTAAGGCTTCATAACTCCCGAAATAATGAAATCAGCCAGGCCAACAGCAGCTGCCGCAGCCAAAACCATCACTACACCTTTCCACTTATATTCCTTGAAGATAAAAAATATCAATACTGCATAAACCGGAAACCAAACATACTTCTGGGTATACCAGTACATTATCGTATCGAGGGTTGGGTTGTGTAGGCTATTTAGAAATAGAAAGAGCTCTCTATCCCATTCTAGTATTGTTTCAAACATATCAGTTTATCCAGTCGATTCCTTTTTTTAATTGCTTTAATGTTTCTTCTTCCTGGCTTCCTTCTATCGGTGTGTGGTCATATTCCCAGTTGGCTTGGGGTGGTAAGCTCATCAGGATAGACTCAGTTCTACCATCTGTTTCAAGGCCAAACTTAGTGCCTTTGTCCCAAACTAAATTAAACTCTACATAGCGGCCCCTCCGTAGTTTCTGCCAGGCTATATTGTCTTCGTTATAGTCTAAATCGTGATTTTTTGACATAAAATGGGTGTAAGTCGGAGCAAAAGTTTTGCCTACGTCTTGTACAAAAGCAAAAATCTCCTCTTTAGACTTACCAGAGTCTTGATTGAGTCTGTCAAAAAAGATTCCACCAATACCACGGGTTTCTTTACGATGTTTTATGTAGAAATAGTCGTCAGCCCATTTTTTGAACTTGTCATAATAATCGCTGTCGTGCTTGTCACATACATTTTTGAGTTGTTTGTGAAAAAATGAGGCATCATCTTCATCGATGTAATGCGGGGTTAGGTCTATTCCACCGCCAAACCACCAAACACCATTCGACATCTCAAAATATCTCACATTCATGTGAATAATGGGTACAAAAGGGTTGTGTGGATGCAATACGATGCTTACCCCTGTGGCAAAGAAATCTGCAGAATCTAAGTGCAGCGCTTTGAGTATTTTTTCTGGTGTTTTACCTTCAACAGCAGAGAAGTTTACGCCTCCTTTTTCAATGATTTTTCCTTCGGTGAGTACTCTTGATCTTCCACCGCCACCACCTGGTCTTTCCCACTCATCTTGTTTAAATTTCCCTACCGAATCGGTTTTTTCAAGTTTCTGACAGATGTCATCTTGCAGTTGTTTGAACCAATCAGCAATATTTTCTTTGGTAAGCATTGGGCAAAGCTATTGTTTTACTTTGAATATTTGGGTGTAATGATACGGCAGTTTTTTCTAAATTATTTAACTTCGCAAACCACCTAAAAATGCAAATTTCACATATGCCAGCTACAAAATCACCTAATAAATCTAAAAGTTCGAAGCCTAATTCTAAGTCTAAAATTGATAAGGAAATTTTGCTTAAAGCTTATGAGCTGATGTGCTCAGCAAAGCGCATGGCTGAGACTTATGATGAAAATAAAGAAATCTGCAGTAAATACGTGCACAGTACCTCTCGCGGACACGAAGCGATACAGTTAGCTGCAGGCATGCAATTGAAAAGTCATGATTTCGCTTCCCTTTATTATCGTGATGAATCAATCTTATTAGGTATTGGCATGCAGCCTTATGAGTTGATGATGCAGCTCATGGCTAAACAAGATGACCCTTTTTCTGGTGGAAGAACTTACTATGGGCATCCTTCACTTAAAAGAGACGGTTTTCCAATTATACCTCATCAGAGTTCTGCAACCGGGATGCAGGCTATTCCTGCAACTGGTATGGCGCATGGTCTTAAATACCTCGAAAGTCAGGGGCTGTTGAAAGGTAAGGAAAAGCCTGTTGTGCTCTGTTCTTTGGGCGATGGGTCTGTTACCGAAGGTGAGGTTTCAGAGGCTTTTCAAATGGCAGTTCTTAAAAACATGCCAATTGTATATCTGATACAAGACAATGATTGGGGTATATCGGCCACCGGTAAAGAAATGCGTGCCATGGATGCTTATGAGTTCGCGGCTGGTTTTAAAGGCATGACTCGTATGCGTGTAAACGGTGCTGATTTTGAAGATTCTTACTTAGGCATGCAAAAGGCGTACAAACATGTGAGAGATCGTAAAGGGCCTATTTTGGTACATGCTAAATGTCCACTTTTGGGTCATCATACTTCCGGTGTGAGAAAAGAATGGTACAGAGGTGATGAAGATTTGAAGTTGCATTCAACAACAGACCCTATACCTGCTTTTGAGAAATTTCTTTTGAATAATGGTGAAACAAAAAAATCATTAGAAGAGATCAAAAAAGCAGCGGCAGATAATGTGGCTAAAGATTATGAGTATGCACTAAACTCACCAGATCCACTTACTGAAGAGTTTGATACGCATGAGTTTGCTCCTACACCAATAGTTGAGGAAAAAGGAGAAAGAAAGCCTAAAGGCGCTGAAAAAGCGGTAATGGTGGATGCAGCACTTCATGCAGTTGATGATATTTTAAAGAAACACCCTGAGGCTCTCTTTTATGGTCAGGATGTTGGTGGCACACTCGGTGGTGTATTCAGAGAGGCCGCTACGTTGGCTCAAAAATATGGTGACGAAAGAATTTTCAACACGCCAATACAGGAGGCCTATATTGTAGGATCTACAGCAGGTATGTCTGCCGTAGGCGCTAAGGCTATCGTAGAAATACAATTTGCAGATTACATATGGCCAGGCATCAACCAACTAGTGGAGGAGCTTTCTAAAAGCTGTTACCTATCAATGGGGAAGTTTCCAATACAGTCATTAATTAGAGTGCCTATCGGTGCTTATGGTGGGGGTGGTCCATACCATTCTGGTAGTGTTGAGTCTACGTTGCTTAATATCAGGGGTATAAAAGTGGTATTTCCTTCAAATGCTGCTGATATGAAAGGTCTAATGAAGGCCGCATATTATGACCCGAATCCTGTGGTGATGTTAGAGCATAAAGGGCTTTACTGGTCTAAAGTACCGGGAACAGGTGATGCTAAAACACACGAACCCGATGAAGAGTATATCGTGCCTCTTGGCAAAGCCAATATCGTGCTCAATGCTGATGAAGAGGTCATTGAAAATGGCGAATCAGCTGTAATTATTACATACGGAATGGGCGTTTATTGGTCAAAAGCTGCTGCTAAAGCATTTAAGGGTAGAGTAGAAATACTCGACCTGAGAACGCTTAACCCGATTGATTGGGATATGATCAAAGAGAGAGTTGAGTTGCACAATCGAGCTTTTGTACTTACAGAAGAGCCTTTAATGAACTCTTTTGCAGAATCTCTTGCAGGTAGAATTTCGAAAGAGTGTTTTGAGCACCTTGACGCACCTGTTCAAACTTTAGGTGCAGCTAATTTGCCGGCTATTCCGCTTAATGTAGATCTTGAAAAACAAATGCTACCTAACGCTGAAAAAGTAGAAGCCGTACTCAAAAGCCTTCTTGATTATTAGATAACGTCTTTTTGTAACGTATTAGAAAGGATATCCAATACCTATATTAAACACCACAGGTTCAGCTGCTTCTGGAGTAAACGGTGCATCATGAAAGCCATCGTTGAGTATAAAGCGCTTTCCAGGAGCTCTGGCCGGATCGTAGATTTTTATTCCGGCATCTAGCCTTAGTACAAGAAATGAGAAGTCAAAACGAAGGCCAACGCCTGAACCTATCGCTATTTCATTTAAAAAGCTATCGAGTTTAAAACTTGAGCCGGGTCTTGCCGGATCCGGGTTAATGGTCCAGATATTACCAAAATCAACGAATAGGGCATAATCTATGAAGCCAATTAGGTTTTTTCTAAGCTCAACACTGCCTTCCAGCAATATCTCTCCCTGCTGTTCAAAATCGTAGCTTACGAGGTTGGTGGTCGTGTCAATTCTGACATAATTTCCCGGCCCTAAACGTCTGGGTCTCCAGGCTCTTATTCCACTACTACCACCGGCAAAAAAGTACTTTTCGTAGGGTAGTACATCATCACCGCTGTATGGTTTTGCTAACCCACCGTTAATGCGGTAGGCAACTGTTGTATTGTTATTGATAGGATGAATCTTTCGGTAATCAGCATTGAGCTTGATGAATTTATAGGTTTCCAGATCCTCGTCTATAAAGTGATAAGGGTTTACAACATTGAGCATTGTACCGCCACTTTCTACAAACACTCTAAAAAATGATGAATTGTTAAAATTAAGGCCGTATCGATTAAAATTCCACGTAGCAGTGAAATGCATACTACTTACAAAAGATGGCTTAAATGAATTTATGAGTCGATTGCCTCTACTTTCCAGGTTTTTTAAAATATCATTGAAATCTGCCGATAAGTTCGATTCAATCAAACTCACATCTGTCAAAGTAAATTGATAAAGCGCCTTTCCGAGATTTTGCCATGAGTAAGTGGTATTAAAGTTTAAGTTTTCTCGGTTGTATTCTGGTCTGTCTGTATACGTATAACCGGCCTGTAGCCTGGTTTTAGGGTTTATTTTACCTAAGCGTTGTTTGGCTTGTGCACTTATGGGTAAGATAAATTGCGGGAATGTAAGCGTGGCATTGGCACCGGCTTCAACACTAGAGTATACTTCTTGTACTTCTGTAGCCGGAGCCACACCTTCAATGCCGATACGGCCGTTGAGATCGAGTGTTTCTAACCCACCAAAGAGGTTCCTTTTTTTGAAAGACAGGTTGTAAAATGGCCCTGGAAATCCTTGCGTTACATTTATACCCACTTCGTTTGACCACTGATAACGCTTTAGAGGGCTTGTATAGATATTGGCTACGAGCTTGCCGCCTAAAGAGTCATAATTTATGTTTATGAACCTAAACATGTCCAGGTTGGCCAACTGACGTTGTGTGTCAAATGTATTGGTTTTGTTGTAAAGGCTGTCTTTTTCAATAAACACCCTTCGGCTTAGTACTTTTTTGTTGTATTGCCTGTCAAAAAAGCGATAAGTAATGCCATCATACGTCTCTGTCATACGAAGGGAGTCTGGCAACCCTGTGATATTTGCATCTGTAACGAAATTGATGGAGTCGACATGAAATACTCTATGCTCTCCAACGGAAGGGTTTTTAATAGTAGTACGTATGGCCACTTTTTGATACCCTAAATAAGAAGTGTCTACATCGAAGTTTATGTATTGCCTGCTAAAATCGAAGTAGCCATTGTCTTTAAGTAATAAATCTAAGCGTTCACGCTCCTGCGTGAGGTTCGATTGGTCGTAATTTTCACCAACTTCTAATAGGCTCTCTTCATCATTAGCCTCTAACAATTCGAAAATGGCCGAGTCACTCGTCTGGTAAAAAATTGTATCAAGGATGTAAGGCTCTTTCGGTTTGATATTATAAGTTACAGACACCCTCTTACCGGAAGTTTTGGCTTCGGCATTTACTTCAGCCTTAAAATAACCCTTAGAACTCAGGTAAAGATAAAAACGGTCCTCAGTTTGAGCCATTTGTGTAGAGTCGTATACTGAAATCGGCTCACCCCACCTCATCCAAACATTACCTTCCTGTATATTTTTATTTTGCTTGGCTATTTTTTTTCGCTTTCTGCGTTCAAGCTTATTTTTCTTACTCTCTTTTTCAGCCTCAGCTATTTTTTCATTGTATTTGGCCCGTATTTCTTCCTTATTTTGCTGGTATTTTTCAGTATCGTATCGCTTTATGCCATGGTAATAAAACCATACATAGGGCGAGAAAGGAATGAGAGGAAATTGTCTGTTGGGGCGCTGGATATAAAGCTGAGCAAGCTCTTCCTTATTTACCTTATCTGTAGCTTTAATTTTTTGTTTATACAGTAGTTTTTCGTCTTCTTTCAGATATTTGGAGCCCAGACAACCCGAAAGTAGTAGTAAAAAAATGGGTAGGAGGGTTATGTGTCGGTATCTCCTCAACGTTTAGAGTTTATTATGTTAACGAAAGCAACCGCGAAGTTCATCAAATCACTGCAATTAAAAAAATACAGGAAACAAGAAGAATTGTTTGTGGTAGAGGGTGAAAAAAGTGTTTTAGAAGCAATTACTAGTGATTTTACTGTAGAGTTATTGGTAGGCACCGAAGAGTTTTATCAAAGGCATGAAATCGATAGCACGACTTTCAATATCGAGAAAGTGTCAAAAAAAGAACTTGCAGCGATAGGCAGCTTCAAAACTAATGATGGTGCACTAGCTGTGCTTCACCAAAAGCCTAATACATGGCTTGAAGTAGATAATGAGTTAGCCCTCGTTTTGGATGATATCAATGATCCAGGCAATCTGGGGACTATAATTCGTATTGCCGATTGGTACGGAATTGATAAAATTATCGCATCGACCAAAACTGTTGATCTATACAACCCTAAAGTGATAGCTGCAAGTAAAGGCTCATTTTTAAGGGTGAATACATTCTACACCAATCTTGAAGAATACCTAAAGAAAAGTTCTCTGGTAAAATATACCGCAATGATGGATGGTAATAATATCCATACTGCTGAATTGAGTCAGACAGGCTTAATTATCATGGGAAATGAGGCCAATGGTGTTTCTGAGGAGGTGTTAAAGCATGCAGATCATAAGATTTCTATTCCACGATTTGGAGGAGCTGAATCATTAAATGTAGCCATGGCTACAGCCATTATTTGCGATAATTTCAGGAGAAAATAAAAAACCGCCAGTGCTACACACTGACGGTTTAACCAAATCAAACGAAATTATTTAGTGAGTGTGGCCAGGGCCAACATGTCACTGGAAAGTTTAAAGTTTGTTTTTGCCATCGCAACTTCGTTTACCTGAAACGACAATCGACCATTTTTATTTACAATAGCTAAGGCCTGACCGATGTCACTATCAGTAACAACTAAGGTGTTTTTGGCAAGTTGTTCATCAAGCAGAAGGGCTTCTTCTATGCCCTGATTAGTTACGAATAAGATGTCGCAGTTTTTTACATCAAACGCTGATGTAAAAGTGGTTATGTTAATCTTTTTGCTACATTTTCTTTCCGTAGCGAGTTTTTTAAGGTTTTGCTGTAGATGGTGATCTTCTCCTAATAAGCCTATTGTCAATGACTTTTTTGCGGAAGGCCATTCAACATGCCTTGTCAGGGAAAGTAGAAAGAGACTTTTTACTTTTTCATTTCCGGCAGTGTTTTGGCTGTAGCCAAGATTCGACAGACAAATTAGTGCCATTAAGGCAAAGATTTTAATACATTGGTTAGATGTTTTCATGATACACTATTT
>NZ_SMMD01000519.1:2223-3535 GCF_009711475.1 Fulvivirga aurantia | reverse complement strand
TAATAATGGTTTTTAGCATTTTTATCCTTGCCAATGGCTTTGTGCAATTTATCATACGTTTCAGCGGCCTGAGTATGATTTCTCACGTAATGATAGGAATTGCCTAAATAAAAAAGAGCTTCCGCGTTACCAGGATATTGTTTTATGATTTTACTGTAAGCAGATATAGCATTGTAATGATCATTGCGATTGTAAAAAGCCTGGGCCTCAGATAAAGGATCTGATTGGCTCATAGCTAATGGGCTCATAAAAAGAGTACAGAAGGGAAAGATAAAGGTAAGTAGTAGCTTCATGTTTAAAAGAATCTGCAAGGAACAGCATATTTTGTTTTACTACCTGCAGCGAGGCCTTTCATTACAAACGATATTTCAAAGGCACCCGGGGTTTGATAACTCTGATTGGTAGCGCTTGTAATGTCGTTTAGGTTAGACATGGTAAAATCATAACTCAAATGGACGGCATATTGCTTGTAGCCAAGCCCTCCATAGGCAATTAGTGCATCTTCAAGTTCATAAAACAACCCAGCGCTTAATTTCAATTCTCCATTGTTTAGTGCCGAATATTCAGTGATAGAGCCAATGCGATAGGTTTGAGCATTTTGAATGGACATTACCTGTACGAGACCAGATTGAGCCAACCGTGTGTTTAACTTTTTCTTTATTGAAAGATCTCCAAACCACTGCATGCTTTTATTGGCCGTCATGCTTTCTGTTAAGAAACTTTCTTTTGGTTTTAAAATGTCAAGCGCAGACAAGTTGAAATTGGCCCTTAAGCCTGGGTTGATGATCATCTTATACCCTAGAGCTGCTCCAAAATTAATGTTTCGTACATTTTCGTTTGCTATAGATTCACCCGTAGGTAAGTTTCTGTCGAGAAAAAAACCATTGTATTGATTTTGAAAATAAAGGTCTTCGTAGTTTACAGCACTCGTGCTGAAATTACTGTTGATCCCAAAGGATATTAAATGTCGTTCTTCAAAATCAAGTGGATAGTGAAGTGCTGCATTTATACCTACTTCCTGAAACGAAATTACGTTGTTGCCAAGCTTATCATCTAAAGCATAAAAGCCTAGTCCAATGGCTCCCTTGCCCAATGGATTTTTATTGATCTTATAACTGCCTGATATGCCAAAAGTCTGAAATTGTGCGTCTATTGTTTGCCATTGCTGTCGGTATATACCTCTAATCTCATATTTATCACTCGTGCTACCTGGCGAATTAGGTTGATAAAGTGCCGGGAAGTTAAAGTATTGAGAAAAGTTTACGCTGGGTATTTGAGCTAGACCTTCCTCTGAAATCAAGCAAATCAGCAG
>NZ_SMMD01000519.1:0-2036 GCF_009711475.1 Fulvivirga aurantia | reverse complement strand
ATCATCGTAGCAAAGTGATATTTTGTTTGAAATTAAATTCTTTACCGTAAGCGCCTGAAGCTTTTACGTAACAAACGTATACTCCCGCTGGCTGTATTTGGCCATTGTGAGACCCCTCCCATCTTTTTTCTATATTACCAGTTGCATCAAATATTATCTGGCCATTGCGATTGAATATTTTGAATTCGTGTAGCGTCTTAATGCCTTGCTGAATTAAACCCAGCTCGTCATTTTTACCATCATTGTTAGGTGAGAAGGCATTTGGTAATTCTAAATAAACATTTAAATCAAGATCGACAGTGGTAGTATCCGAACACCCGACTGTATTCACCACAGCGTGACTTAACCTGTAGCGCTCGATAGCATCATATGTATGCGTGGGGTTCTCCGAGTATGAAAATGCTCCATCACCAAAATCCCAAAAGTAGCTGACGATATCACCTTGAGAATCATCAAAAAACTGTACAGGTAAAAAGGCCTCAATAAAGCCTTCCTGCAGGCCTATACCTGCGGTTGGTGTTTCTTTAACATATACTTGTCTGGTAAGTGTATCTGCACAACCTAATGTGGAGGTAGAGATTAAGCTAACCGGGAAGGATCCACTTTCGTCAAAGTAATGCTGGGTGTTCAAATCAGATGAAGTTGATCCATCTGGGAATATCCATTGATAACTTTCTATCTCACCATCACCCGGTTGAGTATTGTTGGTGAAAGGCATAATACTTCTCGCACAAATGGTATCGTAAGAAAAATCTATTTGGGGTGGCGCCAGGATATTTACCATTTTAGTTATAGAGTTTTCACAACCGGAAAAGCTGTTTGAAACATTAAGTGTGACAGGAAAGCTACCGCCTCTTGCAAACTTGTGGTTTGTTAAAGAAATAGGCATTTGACCCGCTTCAGAATATCCATCGCCAAAATCCCAGTGATAATCAGTGATGTTTTCAAGGGAGTCTCTAAAGGCTTCGGTAAGCGTAATAAATTGTTTAGCACAGATGTTAAGTTCAGTCTCAAAATCAGGAATCACTATACGATCTGCAAACTGATTGAAAGAGGTTTGAGAGCTGCATCCATTATTATCTATGACTTCGAGTTTTATATTATAATTAGCTCTTTTAGCAAAGGTGTAATCTGTTGTCAATTGATTCGATATGTCAACTTCATTGCTCCTAAGATTTGTAAAAGTCCATGTCGCATATTGAATTGGTTTTGAACTTGTGAACGAAAATGACACCTCTTCACCGACACAATATCTTTCTGCGCTAGATTCGATTGTAATCTCAGGCAAAGGAAAAATTTCTACCCCGTCATTGAAATTTGCGTAACAAGCATCTGAAGCATCAGGGTGTGAGTTGTAAATAACATCAAGTGATATATCGTAGTTACCAGGAGTCTGGTATTGATAATTTAATGATGACCCGAAGCGTGTCTGACCATCACCAAAGTTCCAAAGATGCTCATCAATATGAACCCCACCAGGACCTGTAGCATTAATTAGCTCGCCCAGGCAAAGTTCTTTTTCCGGGGGGTTGATTTCAAAAAAGTTATCAATGGCGGTATTATAAACTTCTGTAGATGTAGTAGATATGCACCCGTCATCATCTTCTATTTGTAAAGTGACCGTATAGTCACCTTCTACTGTAAATTCATGTGATGGATTCTGAGCAATTGAAGTATTGTCGGCACCTGATGCCGGATCACCAAAATTCCATGAATAATCTGTGATGCTGTTAGTATAGGCTATTGATTGATCAGTAAAATTAACAATATCTCCATTTTCACAGAAAGGGGTGTATTGTAAGTCTGCCACCAAAGGATAATTTACATTGATTACGTCAGAATAATCACAACCAATTGAGTCGGTTGCAAACACGTAATAAAAGCCTGCAGTATTGATGTTTATATCTGGCGTGGTAGCACCAGTGCTCCATGCGTATGTGATCGGCCCCGTACCACCTTGTACAATTTCTGTGGTTAGCAATGAGTCTGGGTCGCTGCATTTTAAGAAGAAACTATCTGGTATAATATTTACTTCC
>NZ_SMMD01000496.1 GCF_009711475.1 Fulvivirga aurantia | reverse complement strand
CGTCTGACCACTTTGAGTGGTCTGACGAGTCAGAGTCAATCACATATTTAAAGTTAGTAAGTTGCTTCGCTGCTCTCAGCGTGGCTTATTCATTAAGGACGAAGATTCTATCCCCCCAAAGCAATGAAATCCTTTTTCAAATTAGTATGAAACCCTAAAATCGAAGCGTCATTCTGAGTGCAACGAAGAATCTCGTTCAGGGTATTTCATACCTTTATTCGTTAGTCTTCAAGTCTTACCAAGCCTTGAAGGCTTAACAAGACTGGTCCATAATTTCATTGATTCCATCCCTCAAAGGGATGGAATCAATGTCGATATTTCGCATTACCCCACTCGTCAGACCACTTAGAGTGGTCAGACGAGTCTTAATTTAGTTGCACTCGTCTAACGAGTCAAAACTTGCAACTCTCAAATCAAAATTACACCGTGTTGCCTCTCAAAAACTCATCGATCTTCATGCGCTTTTTACCCTGAATTTGCAGCTCGTGAACATCGATAGCTCCATCTTGAGTAAAGAATTTGATAAAAGTCTTATTGTCTGATTGGTAAGAACCAGGCTCGCCTTTGGTATCTGCTTTACTTACCTTAAAAATTTTAAGGTTTTTATCATTAAGCGTAGTCCAGGCGGCAGGGTATGGAGATAGGCCTCTGATAAAATCATAAACCGTATCAGTTGATTGGTTCCAGTTGATTTCACAGGTTTCTCTGAAAATCTTAGGGGCTTCTTTTATTTCCTGGTCCTCATTTTGAGGTATTTGAGGGTAATCATCAGCGGCAATAGCTTTCACTGTTTTGAGCACAAGCGCAGCACCTTTATTCATCAATCGACCGTAAAGATCACCTACGGTATCATCTTCTTTGATGGGCTCTTTTTCTTGAAAAATGACATTACCCGTGTCGATTTTATGTTTCAAAAAGAATGTAGTAACACCTGTTTCTTTCTCACCATTAATGATCGCCCAGTTGATAGGAGCGGCCCCTCTGTACTGTGGCAACAAGGAAGCATGTAAATTAAAGGTGCCGATTTCCGGCATGTTCCAAACCATTTCTGGCAACATTCTAAAAGCCACTACGATTTGCAGGTTAGCCTCGTAAGATTTAAGCTCTTCGATGAACTCAGGATCTTTAAGGTTGGTAGGCTGAAGGACCGGTATGTCATGTTTTACAGCACTGTCCTTTACAGGAGATGTCGCAAGTTTTTGTCCCCGACCCTTGGGGCGATCAGGAGCGGTGATTACCGCAACCACGTTAAAGCCGTTTTCTACTAAAATCTCTAGGCTGGGTACCGCAAAATCTGGTGTACCCATGTAAATAATTCTTAGGTCCTTCATGTCTGCAAAGATTGCTTATTTGAGGGAGATTTCCGAGTTATAAGCCCCCACTCTTAAAGACCTATAAATGACAATTTGTTAACACAAAAATGAGAACAATCTATTTCTCATGCGTTTATAAGTAAAGCATTCATTGTTTAAACAACAATGTTGATAGTGCTGCTAATCAACATATTCAAACAATCAATAAACTGAGATGAATAAAACAATTTTATTAGATAATAGACCACAAGGCAAACCAAGCCACTCTGATTTTAAATTCGTAGAAAATGATAAACCCTCTCCTAAAGATGGTGAAGTATTATTAAAGACTTGCTACGTATCGGTTGACCCTTATTTGCGTGGTCGCATGATTGATCAGAAATCTTATATCGAGCCTTTTGAGCTTAATAAGCCTTTATCTTCCGGAATTATAGCCGAAGTTGTTGAGTCTAAAATCGATGATTTCAGCAAAGGTGACTATGTATCAGCCATGCTGGATTGGAAGGAATACCAGGTTTCTGACGGACAAAACTTACAAAAAGTAGATCCTGATCAGGCACCACTCTCTACCTATTTGGGTGTGTTGGGCATGACTGGTCTAACCGCTTATTTTGGTCTTACAGATATCGGAAAGCCTAAAGAAGGAGAAACAGTGGTGGTTTCCGGTGCTGCCGGGGCAGTAGGTACGGTAGTTGGTCAAATCGCTAAAATCAAGGGCTGCCGTGTAGTTGGAATTGCAGGGACTGATGAAAAGATCGATATGATCAAAAGTAAGTTTGGTTTTGATGAAGCCGTAAACTACAAAACGACATCAGACATGAAAAAGGCCATTGCAGAAGCTGCTCCTGATGGAGTTGATGTCTATTTTGACAATGTTGGCGGTCCAATCACAGATGCTGTAATGGCAAATATAAACAGACATGGTCGTGTAGTGGCTTGTGGTGCGATATCCACCTACAACGCCACAGAAACTCCAACCGGTCCTCGACTAGAAACCACGCTCATCAAAAAGAGTGTTTTGATGCAAGGTTTTACTGTAGGGAATTATGCCGAAAAATTTAAGGAAGGTGTGCAACAGCTCGCCAGTTGGATGCAGTCTGGTGACCTCACTTACACAGAAACGATGGTAGAGGGGTTTGACAATATTCCACAAGCCTTTATTGATCTTTTTGATGGCAAAAACGAGGGTAAAATGGTCGTGAAGGTCTAGCTCACAAGCAACAAATAGTTTTTAATTATAACCATAAAATATTAGTAGATATGAAATTTTTATTTGTATTAACATCACACGATAAATTGGGAGATACCGGCAATAAGACCGGATTTTGGATCGAAGAATTTGCCGCTCCATATTATTACCTGGCAGATAAGGGTGCAGATATTACGCTGGCATCACCGAAGGGAGGGCAGCCCCCGATAGACCCAACCAGCGACAGTCCCGAAAATCAGACTGAAGCCACTAAGCGGTTTAAAGATGACAAAGCTTTGCAGGAAAAACTGAGTAAGACTACAAAGTTATCTGAGGTAGATGCTGAAGGCTTCGATGCAGTTTTCTACCCAGGAGGGCATGGGCCACTTTGGGACTTGGCCGAAGATAAAGATTCGATCAAATTGCTTCAGTCATTTTATGAAGCTGATAAACCTACCGGATTGGTTTGCCATGCTCCGGCAGCACTTAAAAATGTAAAGATCAGCTCTGGCGAATACCTGGTAAAAGGTAAAAAAGTAACTGGTTTTACGAATAGTGAGGAGGAGGCAGTTGGGCTAACGGATGTGGTGCCTTTTTTGGTAGAAGATATGCTAAAAGAACATGGCGGAACTTACAGTAAGGCTGATGATTGGGCCTCACATGCTGTGAAAGATACCAACTTGGTGACAGGGCAGAACCCCGCATCATCGGAAGCTGTGGCCGAAGAGCTTTATAAGATGTTAAAGAACTAAATAGCATAAAAATAATTGATTCAAAGAGGCCGTCTCAAAAGGTGAGTCATCC
>NZ_SMMD01000636.1 GCF_009711475.1 Fulvivirga aurantia | reverse complement strand
TTTACAGTAAGTGTAAAAATCTGATCAATTGCTGCTCCACCAGCATCTTCTACAGTCAGCGTTATTTGATAGCTACCCAGGTCTGAGTTTTGTGGTGTACCAGAAAGCTCTGCTGTACCATTGCCATTATCTACTAAAGTTAAAAATGATGGTAAAGCTCCTGAGGTAATAGTTCTGGAATCACCAACATCAGGGTCTGAAGTGGTTATGTTATATTGATAAGAAATGTCCTGCTGAGCTGAGATAACAGGTGAAGATGTAAAAGCAGGAGCATCATTTACATTATTAATTGTAATTGTAAAGGTCTGATCGTCTTCTGCTCCAATTGCATCAACAA
Organism: Fulvivirga aurantia; assembly: GCF_009711475.1. Lineage (GTDB taxonomy): Bacteria > Bacteroidota > Bacteroidia > Cytophagales > Cyclobacteriaceae > Fulvivirga > Fulvivirga aurantia. The sequence continues at coordinate 4,665 of NZ_SMMD01000636.1, read as the reverse complement.
CCTTTATCACTACATTATCCGCACCTACATCTTCATTGAGTGGAGTACCCTGTAAAATAGCTGTACCATCTCCATTGTCAGTAAGAGTAAGCCATGAAGGCTTGCTCAATGCAATGATGTCTCTTGTATCACCTACATCAGGGTCTGAAGAGGTCACATTGTAGGTATATAAATTGTCTTCATCAACCGACAATACCGGGCTAGATGTAATCAGAGGAGGGTCATTTTGATTGTCAACATTTATCACAAATACCTGGTTAACTGCAGCACCAGCTTGGTCTGTCACTTTTAAACTAACATTGTTTGAGCCCAAATTTGCATTGCTCGGAGTGCCCTGTAATGTACCTGTTCCGTTTCCATTGTCAGTCAAGGTTAACCATGCAGGTATAGTTACAGCAGTAATTGTAACTGCATCTCCGACATCAGGGTCATTAGTTTGTATATTATATGTGTATTGTAAATCCTGAATCGCTCCCGTAACTGGTGAGCTGGTAAATCCGGGTGCATCATTTGTATTAGTCACGGTAATATTGAAGCTCTGATTTACATTAGCCCCAATTCCGTCTTCTACATTTAATACAACATTTACGGTTCCTACATTTTCATTTTTAGGTGTTCCAAATAAGTCTGCCGTACCATCTCCATTGTCAGTAAGCGTTAACCACGATGGTTTTGATAAAGCTGTGATCGTTTGAATATCTCCCACATCAGGGTCAGTAGTATTAATGGCATAGCTATACAAATCATCTTCTGCAACAGCAGTAATCGGTGTGCTTGTAAAAGATGGCGGATCATTTGCATTGTCTACATTAATCGTAAAGTTCTGTTCGGTAGAAGTCCCGGAAGCATCTTCTACCTTCAGGCTTATTTGATGTGAACCTAAATCAGTATTTGTTGGCGTTCCAATAAGTTCTGCTGTTCCATTACCATTGTCAGTAAAAGCAAGCCATGTAGGTAATGTTAAAGCAGATATAGAACGAGAGTCGCCTACATCCGGGTCAGAAGTTGTAATGTTGTAAACATACTCTATATCCTGAACAGCAACTGGTTTAGGGTCACTTGTGAAGACAGGAGGGTCATTTGTATTTGCCACATTAATCGTGAAATTTTGATTTACATTAGCACCAACGGCATCTTTCACATTCAAAACAACCGTAAAATTACCTACATCCGCATTTAGCGGTGTTCCACTCAGTACTGCAGTTCCATCACCATTATCAGAAAGTGTGAGCCAATTAGGGATCGACAGAGAAGTGATTGTTCTGGTATCACCTACATCGGGGTCTGAAGTTGTTACTGTATACTCATAAGGTTGATCTTCTGTGGCATTGGTAACAGGCGTACTGGTAAATGTAGGAGGGTCGTTGATATTATCAACATTGATGATAAAACTTTGGGTCGTTGTTGCCCCTGACTGATCCGTAACTTCAAGGGTAACATTATTAGCCCCTAGATTAGCATTGGTTGGTGTTCCGGTTAAACTCGCGGTACCATTTCCATTATCGGTTAAGCTTAACCAGCCTGGAATGGTAGAAGCAGCAATTGACCTCGTTTCACCAAAATCAGGATCAGAAGTGACTACATTATAATTATACGATTGATTTTGGATTGCCCCTGTTACTGGTGAACTCACAAAAACCGGAGGATCATTAGTGTTTGAAACTTCAATTGAAAAGTTTTGATTGACACTCAGACCCTGAGCGTCACTTACTTCGATTACGACATCAGCCACACCTACATTACTATTAAGAGGAGTACCTGACAATACTGCAGTACCATCCCCATTATCAGTCAGTGTTAGCCAATTTGGTAAAACCAGCTCCTGAATTTCCAGAACATCACCTACATCGGGATCTGAAGTGGTAACGTTATAAGTATATAAATCATCCTCATCAACGGCCGTAACGGGTGTTGATGTAAATTGAGGTGGGTCGTTGGCATTGTCAACCGTAATTGTAAAGCTCTGAGAAACCACGGACCCATTTTGATCAGCAGCATTCACCACAACATTATGAGAACCTAAGTCTGTATTTTGAGGAGTACCGCTTAAGGTACCGGACCCATTCCCATTATTGGTGAAAGAAAGCCAGGAAGGCAAGGTTGGTACTGACAAATCCACCACATCCCCTGCATCAGGGTCATCAGCCAAGATGTTGTAGGTATATGCTACAGACTGAACTGCGCTGGTCACAGGACTTGATTCAAACACAGGATCATCATTAGTATTATTCACCACTAATGTGAAATTCTGATTTGCATCTTCTCCAAGAGCATCTCTCACATTTAATACAATACTAAAACTTCCTACATTACTATTAGTAGGCGTACCACTCAAACTAGCCGTACCATTTCCATTATCAACCAGAGTAAGCCAACCGGGTATCGAAAGAGCCGTAATAACTCTTGTATCTCCAGCGTCCGGATCTGTTGTTGTTATATTGTAATTATATAATTGGTCTTCTGTCGCGATCGTAACAGGCGTACTTGAGAATGCAGGTGGGTCATTAGCATTGTCGACATTTATCACAAAATCCTGATCTACAGAAAGTCCGGCATTGTCAGTTACTCTTAGTTTGACTGAGTTGGCTCCCAGGTCACCATTTCCGGGAGAACCCGTAAGCTTTGCTGTGCCGTTCCCATTATCAGTGAGTGTAAGCCACGATGGAACCGTAACTCCGGTGATCGTTCGTGTATCGCCAACATCGGGATCAGAAGTGGCAATATTATAGGTATAATCTCCATCTTGTAAAGCAGCTGTAACAGGAGTACTGGTAAACTGCGGTGGGTCATTTGTATTATTAACTGTTAGCGTAAAGTTCTGATTTACACTTGCTCCCTCAGAGTCTTCCACATTTAGTACAATACTTGAGTTCCCAACATTACTGTTCTGTGGTGTACCGCTAAGTGTTCCCGTACCATCTCCATTGTCAGTTAAAGTGAGCCAAGATGGTTTAGATAATGCCTTTATAGTAAGTACATCACCAGCATCAGGGTCTGATGTAGTAATACTGTAATTATAAGGTGAGTCTTCATTTACACTCAAAATTGGTGTACTTGTAAATGTAGGTGGGTCATTAGCATTGTTTACAGTAATCACAAAATCCTGATTAGCAAAAGCTCCGGCATTATCAGTTACTCTTAACTGCACTGTATTGGCCCCAGCTGCTGTATTATCAGGAACACCCGATATTTGACCTGTGCCATCACCATTATCTGTAAGAGCAAGCCATGTTGGCAATACTGGAGCTGACAAAGTAAGTACATCTCCTGTATCATCATCATCAGTATTAATAAAGTAAGTATAGCTTATATCCTCAGTTGCACTGGTGTTGGGCGTTGAAGTAAAAAATGGCGTGTCATTAGAATTTGTAACATTGATGTTGAAAAACTGATTATTATTGTTCCCTTCATCATCAGAAACTCCAAGGGCAATCCCAAATGTGTTACCAGCATCGGCATTGGTAGGTGTACCGGAAAGCAGGGCAGTGCCATCACCATTATCAGTAAGCGAAAGCCATGATGGTAAAGCTATCAGAGCTGTAATCGTCAAAACTTCTCCTGGATCAGCATCGGATGTGGTAATGTTGTACTGATAAAGTTGATCTTGAACAGCGCCCGTTACAGGTGTGCTTGTGAAAATCGGATCATCTTCAACCGCAGATACGTTTACTGTAAATGAATCTTCTACAAAAAGCCCTCCTGTATCTTCAGCGCGGATAGTGATAGTCGCAGAGCCAAATTGATCAGGAGCAAAATCTAACGTCAGAAGTCCGTTGGCAATAACAGTTGAAGTAAATAAACCAGCATTGGTGTTGTTTGAGATTGTGAAAATTAAATTATCATCAATGTCTTCTACGTCATCAAATGCTGCATTGAGATTAACAACTTCATTTCCGGCATCTTCCAACACATTTACATTTGAAATGCCATTTGAGGTAGGCGGACCATTAATCACTAACGTATTACTGGCAGAGCCAAAATAATTATTATCTACGATATCAGCTTGTACGGTGTAGCTTCCTATTGCTGATGGTACAGAACTACTACCGTTATAAGTTGTGGTGACAGTTAACCCTACCGGATTAGTGGTTATAGTTACTGGTTTAGCACTTCCGTCAAAGTTTTGATACAAATTACTGATTGAAACCAATGCCATAGCTTTATCAATGGTAAGGGTACCAGTGCCAGAACCTTCGTAATTGGTCTCATTGATAGAAACTGAAACACTATATACGCCCGCATTGACAGGTAGTGTGGCACTACCGTTGTAAGTGGCATTAACATTTAACCCTGATGGATTAGTGGTTATAGAAGCTGATTTTGATGTACCATCGTACGTTACTGTTTCATTTGCGACTGTCACAGAGGCTGTAGCCTTATTGATGATTAATGTCCCATTGTTTAATGTGAATGTGTAGTTGTTGTCCGTTCCACCTACCAAATTAATTACATAGCTGCCTACATCAGATGACGTTGTTGCAGCAGTACTAGCTGTAGGTAATACGTCAATATCTGCACTTGTGTCTCCATTTAGAAACCCAGAATAGCTTAGCGTAAAAACTGGATTGGCTGTATTATATACACGACTTTTGTCATCTGCGATTATATCGAGTGTCGCCTTTGTAATAGTTAAATTCCCATCCACTAAAGCCAGGTCGTAGTTTG
>NZ_SMMD01000453.1 GCF_009711475.1 Fulvivirga aurantia | reverse complement strand
GTTTATAACCTCACTCCCAATAAAGAAGGGGCCTTTTACCAAGTGGCTTTGTATTATTCCAATGATGGAGGCGAGACATTTATTGGTCCGGCAGACCGGGTGAGTGGAGATGTAGGACCACAAGTGACCCCGGGTTCTTACAAAAAAATATTCTGGAATTACTTTTATGCTGATCAGGATTTTACGGGAGAAAACCTGGTATTTTCTGTCAGGGCTGAGAAAATGGCAATCACTAATACCAATCAACTTATGGGGCCAAAAGCTGCACTTTACTCTTTAGCAGTACCAGGATGGGGTGATACCAAAGTCAGAAATGGCAAAAACTATTGGCTTGTAACGGCAGGTACCTGCGGCTTGCTAGGCACTTCGCTTCTCATTCGATCCGGAGCTAAAAACGATTATGATGACTACCTGAACGCCAATGATGCTGCAAGTGCAAATGCTTCTTTTGATGTTGCAGAGTCAAAATATAGTACTTATCACATCTCCGGTGAAACGAGGTTTATACGATTAGATAATACTCCAGGGCTGGAACAGATAGCGATTATATTAAGTATGCAGAAACTTTCTAATAAAGAGATTCCTCTGATCCTTGGGCAAAAAAATAAAAACAACATCAATTATCAGAAGAACTCGATAAAAGTATCTGGTGAGATTGGTAAAAATGACCCACCTGTGATAGTTTGGCTCCAATTGGAGCATGTCTAGTGAGCTTCTATTTCCCCAACACTTTTTATTACAACAGGATATCCTTTAAAAGTTTTAGGCAGCTCTAATTTGTTTGGGCTCTCCGAGGCTAAAACCATAATACAGGGTTTACCACCATGCTCACCTTCAGAAACACCTTCCACTCCTTTTTTTGCCATCCACTGGCTGGCTTCTTCTATTATTTCATTAGCAATTCTACTCATGATTATAAGTTTTAAAATTTAAAATCAATACTACTTGAAAAGCTATCCCGCAACCATGACTAGATATATGATCTACGGGATAGCTTGTTCTGGTTGAATTACTTAGGCAATTTTTATACCCATTATTCTTTCTACATACCTGATATCGTTATGTACCGACACACGGTTAGAGCCGGCAAATAACAACCCAACTACATTATTATCCATGTCACAAAGCAGGCTACCTGAGTCTCCTCCTGCCGACATAGCGGTGGTTACAATTTGTCTTACAAACTTGGCCACTTTGCCATTACCATAATTTACGTTGATGGTAGCGTTTACCGCAATAGTTTTACCGGTGGAGTAATTGGTCGTTCTACCAGTCTTTTGTACAATCTCACCAATTTTAATACTTCTGGTACCAACCACATTACCTATCCAGTATATTCTTCGGTTGAGGTCGTGGAAGTTGCCTTCTGCTATCGCGGCATCTACATAATTAGAAATACCTCGGCCATAAGGAGGTAGAAAATCGATCCGTTTGTAGGCCGAAAGTCTACCTATTATATCCTGAGGCACTGTGCCACCATCGTATCGACCTGGCTGAATGATTGGGTCACCGATGCGCGCATCGTTGGTATTAGCCAACACGTGGTTATTACTTAAAATATAGAATTTGGTAGGTACACCGGGAAATTCTGTTTTTCTGTAAACTGCTGTACCATATGTACCCGCAGTCACTTTATAATGTCCGAGGCTATAGCCACCTTCACAAGGTCGACTTCTACCTCTGAGTGCCTGCACATCAACACCACCAAATTCTTCGGTCAACGTCAACTCCTCCTGCCACTCTTTCCACTTTCTCGTCATAGAGGCATGTCCATTTTCTTTCTTCTTGGCTGGTTCAAGCACCTCGATATCCATTCCGGCAAACACTTCTCCGGTTTCTATTACGTCAGTCTTAAATTTCTTATTGTCGGCATACTCGGGAATTAAACTGTCTTCGTTTAGCAGATCTTTGTCTAACTTTTGAGTCACAAATACGCTCAGGCAGGTATCATCAGTTTCCCGACCATTTTTAAACTTTTTACCGATGCCTACACCCAGTACGTTATCTTTTTCGAGATAATCTTCCTGAATTTCGTCTTGAATTTTTGAAAGCTCTAGTTGGTCTTTCGTGAGTTCTTTGTCATACATAGCGTTAAATTTTTGAGGTTATTAATTGGGCTTTTTATTCTTACCCCACTTTGAGGCAAGCATTAGAGGAGGGAGTATTTATATACAATAAATTTAGCTCCAATTACATACTGAAATCAATAGCTATTTTGAGGTAAAAACATAGGGTTAGCAAAGGGTAAACTGCACAGTGTAACCACTTATGATTATTAAAGAAGGACTTTAAGTAAAAAGCTAGATAAGACCGTGAGAAACGGCAAATTTTATCATGTGGTTTGTATTGTGCATGTTGAGCTTATCGAGCATATTCCTTCGGTGCACTTTCACAGTATTTTCACTGATATTGAGTTTTTTAGAAATCTCACGACTACTGTGCCCTTCAGCAAGTAATTGTAGAACCTGCCGCTGTCTTTTGCTCAGTTTTTCTGAATTGTCCAGACTAACTTCCTGGCAGGCACAGTAAAAATTCTGGGCTTCCTCCGGACCTAAAATGGTAAAGGAAGCATGCTCATCTTTATGCCAATGGCTTATATCGGTACATATGCCAAGCACATAAAGTACATTGCCTCTTCGGTCCAGGTTTAGAATTTTGTTTTGATGCAGGATTCTTAAATAATCACCCGTAAGTGTTTTTATCCTGCAATCAAAACTACTGCTGTAGGCTTTTTTGCTTGAAGTAGCACGTGTACTTATGAATTCCCACGATTTTCTCAGGCATTGGTAGACAAACTTAACATCATCTTTATGAATAAAATCATGTAAAAACTCAACGCCTCGCTTGATCAAATACTCGTGAGTATAGCCTATTATC
>NZ_SMMD01000040.1 GCF_009711475.1 Fulvivirga aurantia | reverse complement strand
CGTCTGACCACTCAAAGTGGTCTGACGAATGACGTTTGAGAGAAACGAGCTTTGAGTTGCGCGCAATGGCTCCACCCTGTCATTTCTGACGTACTGTAGTGGAGATCAGGAATCTGTAATAAAAGATACGAGCTATGAGCTATGAGCTGCGAGCCGCGAGCCGCGAGTGATTGCTTCCCATAGAAAGTCATGCTGAGCGCAGCGCAGTAACTTGCTAAATCGTTAAGCTCAGGAGACCTATAAAATTTAACACTCACTTGTCATCTCGAGCGTAGTCGAGAGAACTTT
>NZ_SMMD01000655.1 GCF_009711475.1 Fulvivirga aurantia | reverse complement strand
GGAATTGTGCCCCGCTCACTTCCTTCGCCCCTGGTAATTTATCGAATCCATAACCCCAGTTAACTCCTATCAAACCAAAGGCAGGCATAAATATTCTCGCCCCAAAACCAGCTGATCTAAAGTTATTAAACGGGTTAAATTCATCATAATTGTTCCAGTTGTTTCCAGCTTCACCAAATACAAAACCATAAATTGTTGCGGCTTGGCCTGTAGTAACAGGGTAGCGAAGCTCCATAGCAAATTTATTGTAAACAATGCCTCCACGCGTTTGATTATCGTCCACAGGAGTTATAGAGTTGTTTTCATAACCTCTAAGACCGATTACCTCTGTACCAAGTAAGAAATTCTGACCTGCCAATCCGTCACCTCCAAGCTGGAATCTCTCGAAAGGTCCAACGCCAAGGTTATCAGAGTAAGAACCTATAAACCCAAAATGAGCTCTTGTTTCTAATACTAGCTTACCTACAATTTTTAAGTAATAATTTGCATCAAACATCCATTTATGATATTCAATCCACTTGTAGCGTTCGGAGTTTTCTCGGTTTGTGAGTTCTGACTGATACTGTGTATCTCTAAACTCCTGACTTGCTCCAGGGTATCTGATTTCGTCTATAAATCTCCTTGCATCATTTCTTTCAGCCTGACTCAACTTCCAGAAATTATCATCTTTGAAAATTGAATACGGTGGTGTAAGCGAGATATTTAATGATATTGATGAACCTGAAGTAGGGTACATTGGGTTGTCTATGCTGTTTCTCGAAAGCGTTGTATTGAAAGTAATACTATTGGCATTACCATCTGAAAAACCTAAACCTCTTGTTCCATAGTTTTCTAGTTCATAAACTGTGTATGAAACAGAATTTAGCAATGAGAAGTAATTATCAGGCCAGTTCAACCTTCTTCCCAAACCAACAGTAACTCCTCTTAATGATAGTTTAGCGTTATAATCGTCAAATCTCAATCCTGTCACTTGTTCCCCATCGCTATTAAACTCAGGCACTGTTTGTCTCTGAATAGAATAGTTGTAGCTCAGGGATAGTGAGTTTGGTTTTTTACCGCCTAACCATGGTTCTGTAAATGAGAATGAATAACTCTGGAATTGGCGGCCATTTGCCTGAGCTCTTAAGCTAAGCTTCTGACCATCACCCACTGGAATTGGCGTAAATTTACCCTTCAGCATATTTCTCACAGAGAAGTTATTAAGCACTAATCCTAGAGTACCTACAAAGCCGAAGGAACCTCCCCAACCACCAGACAACTCAATCTGATCACTTGATCTTTCTACCACAGACCATTCTATATCAACACTTTCATCAGCAGGATTAGGCATAACATTAGGTGATATTTGTTCTGGATCGAAATAGCCTAGTTGTGCTAAACGCTGATTAGTAGTAATAATGTCTGATCTGCTAAACTTGCGACCAGGTATGGTTAACAACTCTCTTCTAATTACATGATCACGTGTTCTATCATTACCTGCAATCATGATGTTTTTAATAGTCGCCTGGCTACCCTCTCTTATTCTCATTTCAACATCTATAGAATCGCCCTCTACAGCAACCTCTACAGGTTGAACTTGAAAAAATAGATAGCCATCATCCATGTACAAGCCACTAATATCTGGCCCCTTAGGGTTAAAAGTTAATTTCTGATCGATTAATTCTTTATTGTAAACATCGCCTTTTTCGATGTTGAGAATGCTATTAAGTGTGTTATCAGTATGAATGAAATTACCTGTCCAGATGATATCACGGAAATAGTATTTTCTGCCTTCAGCTACTTTAATGTCGATATTTATTGCATTTTCGCTATGGGCGTAAATAGAGTCACCAACTATCTCTGCGTCTCTAAATCCTTTTGAATTATAAAATGCGATAATAGCCTCTTTATCCGCTTCATATTCGCTTTGTATAAACTTCTGTGATTTGAAGAAATTAAGCTTAATGTTGTCTGTCAAAAACTGTTTGAATTCTTCTCCCGATACATCATATGACTCAGTCATAAAATCAGCGGCTTTTTTAGGGGTAAAGCCTACGACCAACTCTGCAGCTCTTCTGAACAAAGAAAATCGCAATCTCTCATTGGTTTTCTTCATCTTCTTTTTCACTTTAGAATCAGAGAATTCATCATTGCCAATAATTCTGATTCTGTGAATTTTTACCTTCGCCTTAGGCTCAACTTTAATTTTCAATCTAACACCATCAGTGTTTAGCGTATCTTCTTCCTGAATGACTTTTACGTCAGCGTTGAGAAAGCCTTTTTGAACGTAGTTATTTTTTACTGTAAGCTGTGTGTTTCTAATTATTGCATCAGAAAGTATTCTTCCTCTGATTAGGTTAAGGTCTTCTCTGATTTCAGTTTCTCTACTTTTCTTAACCCCTTCGAAAGTAAAGCCTGTAAGTCTTGGACGCTCCGCAAGTCCGATATTAAGATAGATCTGATCTCCCTCAATTTTATCGATGCTAATGGTTACATCGCCAACAAGACCATGCTTCCATAATTTTTTGATTGCCCCTGAGATATCATCACCAGGTACTTTTACTTTATCTCCAACCTTTAGCCCAGAAAGAGAAATTAGGGCATTTTTGTCTAAAACTTTAAGACCAGAAACCTCTATGGCAGCGATAACATATTCGGTAGGGTTAGAATAATTTAAATCACTCGAATTATCTGAGCGAGATTGGTTTCTTTTTCTGAATTGAGCATCTACCTGCCCTGCAAAGCAACATAGAATTAAAAAAATTAGAACTCTTCTCATTAGGTCTTTACTTGTTCACTTATTCTACCAAATCTTCTTTCTCTATTTTGGTAAGCCAAAATAGCCTCATATAAATCTTCTTTCCTGAAATCAGGCCAAAGTTTATCGGTTATGTAAATTTCTGTATAGGCAATTTGCCATAGGAGAAAATTACTTATTCGCATTTCTCCACTTGTTCTGATCAATAGTTCAGGATCGGGAAAGTCGCGTGTACTTAAGTGCTTGCTGAACAACTTGTCATCAATCTCACTAGCTTCGAGCTCACCGCTCTTCACTTGCTCAGCAATGCTTTTAACCGCTTCTGTGATCTCCCACCTGCCGCTATAACTTAATGCCAATACGAGAGTAAGGCCATCATTGTTCTTTGTTTGTTCGATCGCTTCAGAAAGCTCTTTTTGACAAGATCCCGGTAGGTTATCTAATGCACCTATTGCCCTCAAACGAATATTGTTTTTTTGAAGGGTTTTAATCTCACCTCTAATGGTTGACACAAGAAGTTTCATCAGACCCATCACCTCAGTTTTAGGTCGCCCCCAGTTTTCAGTTGAAAATGCGTAAAGCGTTAGGTATTTAACTCCTAACTCTGCGCTTGCTTCAGACACTTCACGAACTGCCGTAATGGCATTTCTATGCCCAAAAATGCGCTCCGCACCCTTACTCTTGGCCCATCGACCATTACCATCCATGATCACAGCGATGTGTCCGGGTAGTTTTTCCGTATTTATATTTTCTTTAGCTATAGCCACAAGAGTGCAAAATTAAGCCGATTTAAAGAAAAATGCTTGTTTTAGCAATCCTTTTTACCTGTTTCGGTAATTTTTCCTGTATGGGCTCACTGGACAGGGGATTGTATAAAATGAATATGTTAAAGATATGCCGATAAAATGATATAAATCGTTATCGTACTGATTACCATACTCATAGTTTTTAATCACTCCATCTCCGCCACTTACATTGTCCAGGTAATCAAAAAAAGTTTTACGCGCACCATACTCAATACCAACATACCATTTAGGGTTAAGAATATATTTAAACCCAAAGCCAAACGGTATCGCTGGCTGAATATTACTATACTCGGCAGATTTGTCATCCATACCGGACATACCAAAAATAGCTAAGCCTCCAAAAAAGTATGGTGTCCACCTAATCATGGTTGATTCACTGCGCCATTTTAAAAAATGATACTCAAAAACAGTAGAAGCCTCAAAAATAAAGATATCGAAGCTGGCGTTTCTTTGTGTTGAAAAAGGGTCAATTGGTGTTTTACTATCTGCTCCACTCAATTTTCCTGCGGTAGCTCCAATTTTAAAACTAACTGCGTTGCTGAGGTTTGTTCTAAAAAATGCTGTGCCTGCAGGCTTTATAGATTTGATGTTGATACCACGCGATAAATCACCAGTATATTTAAATCCTCCTACACCAAAACCTATCTCCGTTTCCTGGGCCGATAAATTGCCACTTAATAAAACAGAGAGAGTAATTACGAAAAAAGGAAAACTCTTGAGGAGTTTTCCTGAATACTTAGTAAAAAGATTATTCATTATCTAAACTTCGCTCGTCTAAATGTAGCTCCTAATATATAAGCCACTTTTATCGTTGTAACGAAATACATGTCATTTTGGTCTTTATTGCCTCGTAAATTAAATTCACCTTCTGTGCCGAACCCATCATAAAATCCATCACCGTTATTATCTCTTGCAAAGGTACTTATGGCTTCAAAATCTCTGGCCTCTCCACTAACTGCAGCAGTCGGCTCGTTGCTTCTATAGGCTAATTCTCTGGCAAGGTCACTTGTTAAGACACTTGGGTCTACATAGTTTTGACTTACATCATCGATATAATCTGTAAACAAATATCTATACGACATTTCAAAAGAAAAGTCTAATACCTGATTGAGTCTATATCGTATGCCAAGACCTATTGGAATAGCTATTTGAATTTTGCTGTAAGGTTCAATGCCTTCATTCACCGCTCCATCTAACGCTCCTGCAGATGCATATTGCCCCTCTGTTCCTAATGGCTCCAGATCAACCCAGGTTCCGGCTTCAGGCAGGCTACTGTTTTCGTTTACATATGCCTGAGGGTTGTGATGAAAAACGGTCAGACCGGCAAAGGCATAAGGGGTCCACTGCACTCTACTTATATATGTTGCTTCATTTTTAAACAAATCAAAAACTCCAACTACGGTAAGTTCCTTTATTCTATTCCTAAAATTGAGATTACGGACGTATCTATACCTGGCGTTTTCATCGCCTATGTCTGCAGACACGTAATCATCTCCACGGAGTGTTCCATAGGTAAATGACGCTCTTAAAGAATAGAAGGGGCCAAATCTATGACCAAACATTACCCCAACTGCGGGGCGGGTGAAACTTATGTCAGTGCTGGCATTTTTATTAAGAGGAGCTAAATCACCAAAATAATTAAAGGCATTTAAAGAAACCGCAATATAGTTATATCGCTTCTCTTTTGAGAAAAACTC
>NZ_SMMD01000721.1:4575-6381 GCF_009711475.1 Fulvivirga aurantia | reverse complement strand
CTAAAAACAGTGGGAAAAGCTCGTGCAGTACCTTATTTGTTGAAAGTATTAGAAGTAGATGATGATTATAGATTTGATATTTTATACTGGATTGGTCGTAGCTACCAATATGGTATGGAGTTCGATAAGGCCTTATCTTATTACGATAGGTATAAAAACAAACTTACTCAACAAGACGGTTACCGCGGAAGAGACAAAGTGAGTCTTGATGATGTAAACAGGAGAATTTACGAGTGCCAAAACGCCCGAGAGTTTGTAGCCAACCCATCACACTATTCGATCGTAAATCTTGGCAATTCTATTAATTCTGAGCAGGAAGATTACGCTCCTGTACTAAATCAGGATGAGACCATGATGGTATTCACCTCTCGTAGAAAAGAGGGTAATATAAATCAGAACGTGTTTAGTGATAACAAACCTTTTGAAGAAATATTCATAGCCTACAAAGAAAATGGGCAGTGGCAGCCGGCTCAGAATATAGGCGAAACCATAAATACAGAATTTCATGATTCAAATCTGGCATTAAGTGCCGATGGTAATCAGCTGTTTTTGTATAAAGACGAAAACAACGGTGATATTTATGAGTCATACAAAAAGCCCGACAATACCTGGACATTTCCACAGCCGTTGAGTGAAAATATCAACTCAGAGGGGTTTAAAGAAAATGCAGTTTCAATTTCCCCAGATGGAAGTTTATTATTTTTCGCTTCAGACAGACCGGGTGGCGCTGGCGGTATCGATATTTACTACAGTATCAAAGACCCGGAAACAGAAGAATGGACGAGATCTAAAAATGTAGGGCCAAAGATCAATACTGAATATGATGACGATGGCCCTTTCATAGACTACGATGGAAAGACATTATACTTCAGTAGTCAGGGAAGAAATGGAATGGGTGGATATGACATTTTTAAATCTGAGTATGACAGTGCAAAAGGTGAGTGGGGTGAGCCTGAAAATCTAGGTTTTCCGATCAATACACCAGATGATGATATTTACTTTGTAAGTACTGAAGATGGTAAGCGCGGGTACTATGCATCAGTGCGAGAAGACGGACAGGGTTATACTGACATTTACATGGTCACAATTCTTCAGGAAGGTGAAGTGGGTGAAACCATTGCGAAAAAAGAGGCTGATGAGGATGAAGCAGTAGATGAAGAGCCTGAAAGCAAAGAATTAGCTAAAGTTGAAAAAGAAAGTAAGCAGTTGGCGCCAGTTAAGATTACAGTTAATGTACTAGGTGACAAAAAAGAAGCTGTTGATGCTAAAATCAGCCTAACTAGTGTAGATGATAATCGTGTGGCAGGTAAAACCCGTGTTGGCACAGGAAGCTATGAGTTTTCAGTAACATCACCTGAAGTCAAAACTTACAGACTAAGTGTTGAGGCTGATGGTTATGTATTTCAAACTATAGAAATAAAAGCCCCTGCGGCAAAAGAAGAGCCCCAAAGTATCAGCAGAAATGTGCAGTTGAGAAAGCTACAATTAGGCACACGCTCTGTATTAAGAAATATTTACTTTGATTTTAACAAAGCCACTTTCAAGCAAGAATCTTACGATGAGCTTAATAAATTGGAAGCTATGATGGCGAGAAACCCGGGAATGGTTATAGAAATTTCTGGTCATACTGACAATATTGGTGCTAAAAGCTACAACAAACAGCTCTCTCAATTAAGAGCAAATGCTGTTAAGGATTATCTCGTTAAGAAAGGAGTGGATGCAAGAAGAATTAAATCAGTTGGCTATGGTGAAGAAAAACCACTTGCAAGCAACGATGATGAGAAGGAGGGAAGAGAGCTCAACCGA
>NZ_SMMD01000721.1:0-4337 GCF_009711475.1 Fulvivirga aurantia | reverse complement strand
AGAGTTTAGAGTTATAGGCGATGGTTCATCTGCCAGTACCAAATAAATAAAGAGACTTAAGAAGTATAAAACCTGGCCTTAGCCAGGTTTTTTTATTTATTAGGATTTACTTCCATTAAGTGTGATATTTGCAGCCCAAAGCGAACTTTATTCGCCTCACATGGTTTGTACTCTAAAATAGCACATGACTGTACTTCCTTACAAAGAAAAGAAAACTGCCAAGAAAGAACAGGTTGCCGAAATGTTCAACAACATTAGTGGCAAATACGATTTTCTCAATCACGTATTAAGTTTGGGCATAGATATTATATGGCGTAAAAAGGCCATTAAGATGCTCAAAAAGGATAACCCTAAACTTATTCTCGACATAGCCACTGGCACTGGTGATTTTGCAATAGAAGCACTCGCTCTTAATCCTGATAAGGTGATCGGTGTAGATATCTCTGAAGGTATGCTGGAAATGGGTCGCAAAAAGATGAAGAAGAAAGGCTACGAGGATAAGATTGAACTGAGAATGGGAGACTCAGAAGGTCTGTTATTCGAAGACAATAAGTTCGATGCCATTATCGTTTCATTTGGTGTAAGGAATTTCGAGAATCTGGAGAAAGGTCTTGCCGACATGTTCAGAGTATTGAAAGAAGGAGGTAAGGTTGTAGTACTTGAATTTTCCAGACCGACCAAATTTCCTTTTAAGCAGATATATAATTTTTACTTTAAGGCAATTTTACCTAAAATTGGTAGATTGATCTCTAAAGACAACGCAGCTTACACTTACCTACCGGAATCTGTAAAAGCATTCCCAGATGGTGATAATTTTCTAAAAGTCTTAGATAAAGTAGGGTTTAAAAACACTGAATGCAGACCTTTAACATTTGGCATAAGTTCGATTTACACGGGAGTAAAATAGCTTTTTTACTCTTACTGGGCTTTCTATTATGCGGTACTTCAGGGTATGCGCAGCGAAATGTAGAGGTTAACAATCCTAATTATGACAACCGCTTTCTTAGCTATGGCTTTCTAATCGGTGTACATACTTCAGCCTACCAATTAAAGTATTCTGAGAAATTTACATCTGAAGAATTAGATGATGTTTACTCTATATCACCTACCTGGTCTGCAGGGTTTACGTTAGGATTTATCGTAAATCTTAATCTGGCAGATTATTTAGATGCACGATTACTTCCTCAAGTATCATTTTACGAGCACAATCTTGAATATGTAAGGTTGGTTAATCCAAATGTTGATGAGTTGGTGGAGACCACGGTAGTGGAGTTTCCCTTATTGTTAAAATACAAATCTGCGAGAAGAGGTAATGCCAGAATGTATTTTGTAGGTGGAATAAAGCCTGGTATTGAGGCGTCTGGTAAGAATGACATTGATGAAGTAAGTAAGGACAACATCAATATTAAAAGCTTTAACACATCTCTTGATGTTGGTTTTGGATTGGATATATATTATCCTTTGTTTAAATTTTCTCCAGAGATAAGATTCTCAAGAGGTATCACCAATATGCTGGGAAATGATGCCAACTTCTTTAGTGAAGGTATTGATAGATTAAATACAAATACCATAACACTTTACTTACTTTTCCAATAATGCAAAAACGTATCGCATTAATTACCGGTGCTACTTCAGGAATAGGACTGGCCACTGCTCGATTGCTGGCAAAGAATAACTTTGACCTTGTCATTTGTGGAAGAAGAACTGATCGATTAGATGATATAGCTACTGAGCTTAAAGCTATAACCAATGTTCACACCGCATCTTTTGATGTGCGAGATAAGGAAAAAGTACAGGAAGCGATCAATAACTTACCGACTGGATTCAAGAAGATTGATGTGCTGGTAAATAATGCAGGTAATGCGCATGGTTTATCTCCGGTTCAGGAGGGAGACGTAGATGATTGGGACGCCATGATTGATATTAATGTAAAGGGGCTCCTTTATGTTTCTAAAGCAGTTTTACCGATTATGTTAAGAAATGACTCAGGACACATTGTTAATATTGGGTCTATAGCTGGAAAAGAGGTATATCCCAATGGTAATGTATACTGTGCGTCTAAGCACGCTGTTGATGCTATTAATAACGGAATGAGGCTAGATCTAAATGGTACCGGAGTAAGGGTGTCTGCTATTAATCCTGGGTTAGTAGAGACAGAATTTAGCATGGTAAGGTTCAAGGGAGATGAAACAAGATCCAAGGCAGTATATGAGGGCTACAAAGCGTTACAAGCAGAAGATATAGCAGAGACCATTCTATTTGTAATTACTCGTCCTAATCACGTTAATATTAGTGATATGGTTGTCTTTCCATCAGCTCAGGCTAGCTCGACTATCGTAGATAAGTCCGGAAAGTAGTAACTACCCGAATATTTCCTTAAGCACTTCAGTATCTATATTGTGCTCACCCTTAAAAGTGATGGTTTGAGGTTCTACCATCAAATGACTGGAGATTTTCCTCATTTCTTCAATTCTGTTATCATTTAAAAATGGATCTTGAAGGCCATATACATATTTGATA
Source organism: Fulvivirga aurantia (assembly GCF_009711475.1). Classification (GTDB taxonomy): domain Bacteria; phylum Bacteroidota; class Bacteroidia; order Cytophagales; family Cyclobacteriaceae; genus Fulvivirga; species Fulvivirga aurantia. Next base: position 1,817 of record NZ_SMMD01000721.1, on the reverse strand, counting down.
TCAATGGACTTGAATTTATTGCCAATCAAATCATAATCAAGATCAGGAGGGAAGATACCTGCCCATAATATTAGTTGATTTACATGTGCATGAGTATTGGCTAACCAACGTGAAGCAGTAGCCGCTCCTTGTGAAAAACCGATAATGCTTACCTTTACCAGACCATTTAATTGATCCTGAAATGTCTCATATACAGCATCCAGGTAGTTAATGTAATTATCAATATCAGTCAGTCGGTCTTCTTTTGTCATCCAGGTGGCGCCTACTCGACCACTAAACCCCTCAAGGTAAAAGCGTGACAAGCCTTCAGGAGCAACAATGCAATTATTTCCATCATCTATGCCCTTAAATTTCTGAATGAAGTACTTGGCTTGCTGTCCGTAACCATGCAGTACAAAAATTAAATTTTTCGTCTGAGCATTAAAGTCACCCAACTGGAAAAACCGAGCCTTATGTTCAAATATGGTATAGTGTTGTTTCATTTTGGGAAATAAAAAAAGCAGACTGTTTAGCCTGCTTTTTAAATATGATTTATACAAATATTATCTCTTAAACCCTAGTGCACTGCCTCCGCAGAACTGGGTTGAGTTATCAAAGGTGTACTGAATATAGTAGATACCAGTAGTGTTACAAGGATAAGCAATGGCAGAAATATACTGACCGTTGATTTTACTACTTGCAACTTTATTTCTATTGCTATCGAAAAGAGATACTACTATACCATCAGTATTTTCTCCGGTAGCACACACATTTATCATATATTGTGTGCCTTTTGTAAATACATAGGAATACTCAACTTTGGTCTTAGAACCTCCTTGACCGTCAATCTTGTAAGCTTTCAGGAAGTTGAAACCTGAGGCTAATTTGGGTATGCAAGCATCTGTGAAAGCATCAGTATTACACTGAGCATTAACATTGCCTGACATAAAAAATAGTGCACCCAAAATAAACACTGTATAGATCGCCTTTTTCATATTACGCTGATTTTCCTCTAACTAATAACTTTTTTACGCACAGAACTAATGATATTCTTGATATTTTCAACGTTCTCCTGCGTGATTTTAATTTCACTTGAACTATTGTCTTTGATAACCATTACACCATCTACAATCTCAAATGTAGATTCTTTGTAGGTCTTAATGATCTCAATATTTTCGTACTCATCCTGGAGTTCTTTCATGTCAGACAAAAGTGATGCCATGTTTGCATCCACATCTTTGTAGTATGAAAGTAGGAGTACAATGTTTTCTAAAATAATCTTCTGCTCACCTATTTTCTCCTGTAATTCTTTGTTAGAAGGGTCTTTTACAGAAACCTGACATGTAATATGCATGGCTTCCATCCAGCCTCCTGTAAGAAGCAGTACGCTCAAGTTAGCTCTATTTTGCTCTTGAAGATAATGGTTGATGCTGTTGAAGTTTTTAGTAGTGATTAGCAATAAAGAATCTAAATTCTTGCTATTCGTAGCCAGTCTTCCAATAGTTTCTATATCAAAAAACTGACCTATACTTAAACCATCAGCTAGCTCCTTAATGGCCGTCATGTAGTCTAAGCCATCCTGGTTTTGCTCATAGATGTTGGTATAACCAAGGTCTGTACCATAAATCCCAAGGTTAAGAGCTTTTCGATAGTTGCTATTGTATTTAGAAATGTTGTCAGGTGAGTTCAACAGGCTCCTGTCATACTTAGTACCTGATTCTTTCAGAAGTACTGAAATTTCTAATGGTGAAGGTATTTGCTGGATTATGCTACTAATCACTTCTTCCGATACAGCCGGTCCTTCTTCTACAGCAGCGGAATCAAGACTTTGTAAAAAA
>NZ_SMMD01000891.1 GCF_009711475.1 Fulvivirga aurantia | reverse complement strand
CGATTATCAGGCTTTTCTGTTTTAAAGGGGGACGGAAAGGGAGACGGTTTTTGCTTTTAAAGTGTCACTCTATTCTAAACCGCTGTAACCATTTTCGATTGAGTGGGATGTTAGGCATTTCTAACTTCTTTTTTTTAAATTGGCCCCCTGACCAGACAATTGAGAAATGAAGTTTATTTACATATTCATAGCTACTATATTTCTAGCTTCCTGCACACCTCCCCAAGAAAAACCCACCATGGATGCGCTTGCAGAAGACTATGTAAAACTAGTGTTGGAAATCGGGCAGTATGATAGTGATTTTGTAGATGCCTATTATGGCCCGGAAGAGTGGAAACCTATCACAGAAAAAAAGGATAGTTTACCGGGTGACCTTCTATCACGTGCCGATGAGTTGATCAATCAGCTTGCTCAGGTAGAAACAGAAAATTTTAGTGAACTTGAAAAAGACCGTCACACCATGCTGGGTAAGCAGCTACTCGCTGTTAAGACAAAACTAGAAATGATGTCTGGTAAGCAGTATAGCTTTGATGAAGAAGCCAAATTGCTGTATGATGCTGAACCGCCTCATTATAGCCTGGCGCACTTCGACAGTTTATTATCTCAGCTTGAAAATGAACTACCCGGTGAAGGAGATCTATCGGTGCGATATAATGAGTTTGCCAATCAGTTTATCATACCTAAAGATAAGTTGGATACTGTATTTCAGGTAGCAATCGCAGAAGCCAGAAAGAGAACCAATGCTCACTATGAGTTGCCTGACAATGAGAATTTTGTGCTTGAATATGTTAATGATAAAAGCTGGTCAGGCTATAACTATTATCAGGGCAATAGTCAGAGTTTAATACAAATCAATACCGACTTTCCCATTTTTATACAGCGAGCCATTGATCTGGCTTGTCACGAAGGTTACCCGGGTCACCATGTCTTTAATGCCTTGCTTGAGAAAAACCTCGTTAATGAAAAAGGTTGGAAAGAATTTTCTGTCTATCCTTTATTTTCACCCCAATCGTTGATAGCTGAGGGCAGTGCTAATTACGGTATCGATGTGGCCTTTCCGGGTGAAGAAAGGGTGCAATATGAAAAAGAAGTGCTGTTTCCGATAGCAGGACTGGATGCTGCTCAGGCAGATAAATATTACAGAATTCTCAGTTTAATGGGGGATTTGAACTATGCTGGAAATGAGGCTGCAAGAAAATATCTCAATGGTGAAATCGATCGGGAAGAGGCTGCGAGATGGTTAGAAAAGTATTTGCTTTATGCTCCGGATCGTGCTTTACAACGCACAAGATTTTTTGATCAGTACCGCAGTTACGTGATCAATTACAATCTGGGTAAAGATTTGGTGGCTAATTATGTGAAATCAAAAGGTGGTATTGTAGATAATCCGGAAAAGCGATGGGAGGTATTTGGAGACTTACTCAGCACACCCAACACAGCCAGTAGCTTGAGGGAAGAATAATTGGCCTAACCGTCTGTGTTTAGCTCTTCTTCCATTAGCCTTACCTCTTCTGGTGAGAGGTACAGATCATCAATTCTTGCCTTGTAGTCTTCAGGTAAATGCTCATGGTTAAGGATATATTTTTTTGTTTTGATGATCAGGTCGGCACACCCGTGGGAAATTGCATAACGATCAGCCTCGAGTTCGGCATTTTTAAGAAAAGCTCGTGAGGTAAGGTAATTAAAGCCAAAGCCAATCATTTGAAAAGAACTGCGATCTACATAATCCATAACGTGACCAAGCTCATGGGCCAACCAACCGACAAGTATATCGTGTGGCACCTCTTCAATAGGTTTAATCTGATCGCCTAATTTTAGAAACTTACTGATCTTGATTTTATAAGTTCTAGCTACTTTCTTTTTGAAGAGGGTCCTGACTCTGGGTTGAGCCTGCATCACCGCATTTTTGATATTATCTCTAAAGACAAAATCGATTTTGGTCTTCCATAATTCTGGGAAATACGAGAGGGCTTCTTTTATCTCCTCAGAAAGTGATGCAGGTACGGTTTTATTTTGAAAACTTAAATTTCTTCGTTCAACACTCTGCGCTTGCACGATAAGTGGTAAGCACAAAACTGTAAGTAAAAGATATGTCTTAAGTTGTTTCGTCAAAATATAAAGCCTCCTTGGTATCAATAAGTTAGGATAGCAGAAGGTAACCTAAATTTTATGTGTTCTTTAAATAATACTATGCTGATTTTCTTACCTGTTCTTCGGTCACTTTGCCCTGCTTAAGCGAAGCAGCCAATTCTTTAGCGTGAGCTCTGTTCTTAGAGTACTTAATATGATTGGGTACTCCTCGGAGGTCATGTATCAAACCAAGCCAGCTAAACATTTTAAGCCCGTAATAGGTAAAGTCGATTTCCCACCAGAAAAAGCCTTGTCGCGCAGCCACCTCATAGTAGTGGTGGTTGTTATGCCAGCCTTCACCCATGGTAAGTAACGCAAGCCAAAGGCTGTTTTTCGACTCATCACCTGACTCATAACGCTGTTTACCAAACTTGTGCATGATCGAGTTGATCGAAAATGTACCATGGTAAAGTATCACTGTACTAAGGAAAAAGCCAATGAATAAGGTAGAAAGACCGTGGTGCGTAAACATAAGCAACGGGCTACCACCATTTACCCAGGCTCCTATTGCAGTTACCAGTAATGCTAAAAATACAGGAGGCACGAGGTAATGCTTATTTAACCAAACCAGCTCAGGGTATTTGGCGTAATCACCAATGGTTTTATAATCTGTCTCTTTATAATCAGGTCCAATTATCCAGCCAACATGAGAATACCAAAAACCATAAATTTTCATCGAATGAGGGTCTTTGGGTGTATCGCTGTGTCTATGGTGATGTCTATGATGAGCAGCCCACCATAATGCACCTTTTTGAGCAGAAGTCTGTGCCATAAAGGCAATTACAAATTGAAACCACCGTGAGGTTTTATAAGATTTGTGTGAAAAATACCGGTGATATCCTCCGGTAATCCAGAACATTCGGCCGAAATAAAGTACAGCACAAACGATCCAGTCGAAAAGTGTAGCGCCTGTTAAAAGTGCTCCTAATGGAAGCAAATGGACGATTGCAAAAGCTATTTCCTGTTTAAGAACCGGCTTTTTTCTCTTTTCTAATTTTAGTGTTTGTTGTGACATAATTGCTCAATTTGAGCTTGGTAAATAAAGTGCAAAATTACAAAATAATTTAACACCACTGTTTTATTGAGTTTACACAACAACAAGAGCGATTTTATGGTTCGTTAGAGAAACCATCAGACAAAATTATTTTTCCAAAGTCTTCTTAATCTCGTTGAGCTTAAGTAGCGCTTCCACCGGGGAGATGGTATTTATATCTAATGCATCGAGCATTTCCTGTACCTGTTTAAAGCGCGGGTCAGCTTCAAATAGACTCATTTGATAGGTCGCCTTTGGTACTTCTTCGAGCTTTTTTCGGGTATCGTTTTTATGCTTGTCTTTTTCTAAAAAGTGCATGATTTCATTAGCGCGGATCACTACCTTGTTTGGCATACCAGCAAGTTGTGCCACATGGATACCGAAGCTGTGCTCACTACCCCCTTCCTTGAGCTTTCGCATAAAGATGATTTTATCTCCGACTTCCTTTACTGAGACGTTGAAGTTCTTGATGCGTGGAAAGTCTTCAGAAAGCTGATTCAACTCATGATAGTGTGTGGCGAAAAGTGTTTTAACTCTAAAGTCCTGATGGTTGTGCAGGTGCTCTACAATTGACCAGGCGATAGATACACCATCATATGTACTTGTACCTCGGCCAATTTCATCCATCAAGACCAGGCTTCTGTCGCTTAGGTTATTGAGAATACTAGCAGTTTCAGTCATTTCTACCATAAAAGTAGATTCACCTTTAGACAGGTTATCAGAGGCGCCAACACGGGTAAAAACTTTATCAACAATACCTACCGATGCACTTTTGGCCGGTACGTAAGAACCCATCTGTGCCAGCAAAACGATGAGTGCTGTCTGCCTTAGTAGCGCAGATTTACCAGCCATGTTAGGGCCGGTGATGATGAGTATCTGCTGTTGTTCGTTGTCTATATAGACATCGTTGGGTACATAAGATTCACCTAAAGGCAATTGCTTCTCAATCACCGGGTGTCTACCGGCTTTGATGTCGATTGTTGTAGTGTCGTTTACTTCAGGCCTTATGTATTTGTTTTCTCTTGCAGTAATGGCAAATGAACTCAAACAGTCGACCATAGCGAGTACTTTGGCATTTTTTTGAATAGGCTCGACATAATCAGCGGCAGCGATTACAAGCTCATGAAAAAGCTTTTGCTCAATTACGACCAGTTTATCTTCTGCACTAAGAATTTTTTCTTCGTACACCTTAAGCTCTTCGGTAATGTAGCGTTCAGCATTTACAAGGGTTTGCTTTCTAATCCACTCCGTAGGCACTTTGTCTTTATGAGCATTGCTCACCTCAAGGTAGTAGCCAAAGACTTTGTTGTAGGCGATTTTCAGAGAAGGAATACCTGTACGTTCTATTTCTCGTTGCTGTATTTGTACGAGATAGTCTTTACCAGAAAAGGCAATTTTGCGTAGTTCATCAAGCTCCTCATCGATGCCTTCTTTGATTAAGTTGCCCTGGTTAGAAACAATGGGAACATCGTCTTGAAGTTCTTTTTCAATCTTTTCTAAAAGAAACTCACATGGGTTGATCTGGTCGGCTAGTTTTTCCAAATGTGGTGCTCCACTGGCAGCCAATGCCTCTTTGATGGGGAGGCTGTTTTTCAAGGCTTTCTTTAGATGAATAACCTCTCTGGGGTTAATTCTACCAACGGCCACCTTAGAGATAAGTCGCTCTACATCTCCTATTTGTTTAAGACTATTTTGCACCTCATCAAGTAGCTCATTATCCTGGTGGAAAGTGTCTACGATTTCGTGTCTTTCAGCAATTACAGCGGTTTCTTTTAGGGGAAGCACAACCCATTTTTTCAATAAACGGGCACCCATTGGGGTCACTGTGCGATCTAAAATATCGATAAGAGGTACACCACCATCTTGCTGTGGGTAAATAAGCTCGAGATTTCTGATGGTAAATTTATCCAACCACACATACTTCTCTTCATCAATACGACTGATGGAAGCAATATGCTTAATGTCTTTGTGCTCGGTTTCTTCCAGATAATGAAGCACTGCACCAGCGGCAATCACCGCTTCTTGTAAGTTTTCTATACCAAAACCTTTGAGCGATGAGGTTTTGAAATGGTTGATGAGCTTTTCATACCCAAAATCATGGTTGTAGATCCACTCATCGAGGGCAAATGTATTATACTCATCCTGGAATAGGTTGGAAAACTCTGCTTTGGAACCCTTGCTATAGATGACCTCAGAAGGGGCAAAGCCTTGAAATAGCTTAGAAATATATTGTCTTGAGCCCTGGGCAGCCATAAACTCCCCCGTAGAGACATCTAAAAAAGAGACGCCTACTTTGTCTTTTCCAAAAAATACTGATGCAAGAAAATTGTTATGTCGCTTTTCGAGCACATTGTCATTAAAAGACAAACCCGGAGTTACCAGCTCAGTCACTCCTCGCTTTACAATTCCCTTTACAGACTTAGGATCTTCTAATTGATCACAAATGGCGACTCTATTACCCGCTCTTACCAATTTTGGTAAATAGGTGTCGAGGGCGTGATGAGGAAACCCCGCCAACTCAATATGCGATGCGGCTCCGTTGGCACGCTTGGTAAGCACAATGTCCAACACTTTGCTTGCAGTGATAGCATCCTGACCGAAGGTTTCGTAAAAATCACCCACTCTAAATAGCAGCATAGCACCAGGGTACTTCGTTTTAATCACGTTGTACTGCTTCATTAAAGGAGTTTCTTTTGCGGTCTTTGCTTTGGCCATTATGAGTTTGCTATTAGGCTACAAAGATTCATTTTTTTAGAAGTAACTGCAATAGTGATTGATTGCAGGATTGAGCTTAAACTGGTGATTAATAAGAAAGTATAATCTATTACTTTTGCAGCATGAGAAAACTGGCCAACGAAGAGCTTGATAGAAAATCGATAGAAGAATTTAAGGAGGCTGACAAGCTGAAGGTGTCTATTGTGCTAGACAACATTAGAAGTCTTAATAATGTGGGGTCGGCTTTTAGAACCTCAGATGCATTTCTAATAGAAAAATTGTACCTCGGAGGTATTACCGGAACACCTCCTCACAGAGATATACAAAAAACAGCTTTGGGCGCTACCGAGTCTGTGGCCTGGGAGCATGTAGAAAATCCACTTGAGTTGGTCAAGCAATTGAAGGCTGATGGCTACACAATAGTATCAATTGAGCAGGTTGATAAAAGCATTATGCTAAATGACTTTCAACCCGAAGGAGAACAAAAATACTGCGTGGTTTTCGGCAATGAAGTTTTTGGTGTTTCAGATGAGATAGTATCAGAGAGCGATATTTGTCTTGAAATTCCTCAGCATGGCACCAAGCATTCTCTCAACATATCAGTGAGTTTGGGAATAGTGGTTTGGGATTTTTACAATAAGTTGAAATAACCTAACTATTTAATATTCATTGAGTGGCTTAAAATCACCCGGTGATTTCAATATTATTATTGTTAATGCAACTCATCAACAGCTATATTCATTGGAACCCTGACCCGGAAATAATAAATATTTTTGGGCTTTCAATTAGGTATTACGGGCTATTTTTTGCTGGAGGAATATTACTATGTGTCAATATTTTAAGCTGGATGTTTAAAAAAGAAAAGCTTTTACCCGAAAACCTCGATAAATTGACAACGTACTGCGTTATCGGAATCGTAGTGGGGGCAAGGCTAGGTCATTGTCTATTTTATGAACCTTCACATTATCTCAATAATCCGATTGATATTTTAAAAATATGGCAGGGAGGTTTAGCCAGTCATGGTGGAGTGCTAGGCCTATTACTTGCCATGTACTTATATTCTCGAAAGACACGGCATTCCATGATACATGTAGCTGATCTGATTACGGTTGTGGCAGGTCTGAGTTTTGCCCTGATCAGATTAGGTAACTTCATGAACTCTGAAATAGTAGGTTTGCCAACTACAAAACCTTGGGGTGTGGTTTTTGAAAAAATAGACTTAGTGCCTAGGCATCCTGCTCAACTATATGAAGCCATTTCATACCTTATCATTTTTGGAATTTTAATGATTCTTTATAAAACCAAAAGAGAAAGTTTTAAAAATGGGTTCTTTTTCGGATTGGGTTGTATATTATTCTTCTCCGCAAGATTGCTTATAGAATTGACTAAGGTAAATCAAGTAGCATTTGAAGAAGAATTGACTTTGAATATGGGTCAGCTTTTAAGTATTCCATTTATTTTGATTGGGATAGTATTTGTTATTAGGGGGCTAAGAAAAACAAAAGAATCCAGCAGTTATTCTTAGAGTTATAAAGACTCATCAACAAAATTTGCTGAGTGACTTTGAGTTAGCCAGCTAATTCAATGTCATAAAAAAGTCGTCCGATCTCACACAGACCAGACGACTTCAGACCAGTTTAGTTTTTTAATGTTAATAATTTACGGCCGCAGCAGCATTTAATGTGCCCCACCCAAAGCTGGAGCTTCTATTGGGATATAAGTCCGCGGTGTTGGTCATTTTACTGAGCACATCAGATCGGCTCATGTTGGGGTTTTTAGCCCACACCAAAGCTGCTATTCCTGCAGCCGTAGCGGTAGCCACAGAAGAACCACCTACAGTGCTAGGTTGGTTGCCACTCATCGACAATGTAAGCGGATGATTATTGCTTCCGGTTCTTTCCATCACAACAGTAAAATCAACTTTGCTTCCTGAGTGGCATACATCACAGCGCTGGTAGCCACTCTCCTTAATGCCCGTGACGGCAACAGTTTCACTCATCGAAGCTGGGAAAATCACTCCATACCAATTGGTAAATGTGGTTGAGGTACCGGCTGCAGCAAATATCAATTTGCCTTTTCCGTAAGCGTACCTTACTGCATCAGCTACTTTTGAGTTAGAGAAAACATCACCTATCGACATGCTGATGATTTTTACATCGCTACGGTTGCCTAAAAATACCAACGCATCCGACACCCCTGTTTTTTCTTTGCTACCATTGATTACTACATCACCTGTACCTCGTACAGCTACAAGATTGGAGTTATAGGCAACACCTACAGAAGATCCACTGTTGCTACGCGGGCCGGCTATGACTCCTGCCATAGCGGTACCATGTCCACAGTCATCATCTGGCCCGTCTGGGTTGGCCCACCACCACCACGAGCTTACATAGAAACCGTATTTATTGACATATCTGCCAGACGAATAGCCAGAATTAAACTCATTATTCAATTTAGCTTGATCTGGTGAAAGACCTGTATCAATTACACCTACAGTAATACCAGCGCCTGTGCTTGAGCTCCAGGCATTAGTAATGTTATTTGAAGTCAAATGCCAAGAAGCCTTTGCTCCCGGAGCTATGTTAGTATAATCAGAACTCGGGATACCAAAGTCTGATGAGTTACTACAGCCTTTGCTGCTTTCCACCCTACCCGTAGAGGTGGCTGTGCTGAAGTCTACTTCATAGCCTAATGGCTCAGCGTAACGTACATTGGGCATTGATCTTAATTGTTTCACTGTTTGTAAATCAGTGATTTTCATTTCCACAAAAGGTAGTACTTCATGAGAGCGAATGACAATTTCATTCCGGCTTACATCTTCATCTGTAAGTCTGACTGACTCCACAGCATCGGTAATTATCTGATCAGATGCTTTTTGCCAATTAGGCTCATTCACATCTATTTCAGCCATTCTGGAGTTAATGTCTCCGGATCCATCAGGCTGATAACCCACTGTAATTATTGAGTCGCCATGAATGAGCGCACTCCAGATGACTTTGTCTGAAGCGTCAGACCAGTTAAACTCATCATTCTGCTGCAATGAGTTGATGATGATGTTGTCGATTTCTGCTTTAGAAATGATGTCTTCCTGGGGTTGCTCAGGGGCAACCATGGTGGTGTCTTCCGAACATCTGAATAGCACAAAGGCCATCAGGATCAGAAGGATTCTGAGGTTTTTCATTTGGTTTAGGTTTAGGTTGATTAATTAAATACAATACGCTTTATTATGCATGCAGCGTATTTTATTCTTATAATTTCGAAAAAAATAAGGGGATTTACAAGTGATTTCTCACCTACCTAAACCTACCATTTGATCTGCGGTAACCTAAAAATTAAGAACGGTTTTGAGCTGTTGGTATCCGGAACGGCTAACAGAAACCTTATCTCCATTTTTTAAAATGGCAATAAATGAGTCTTTGGAGTAAGCTTCTAATTTATCGATCATTCTCACAGCCACTATGAAGGAGCGGTGGACACGCACAAATTCGTTTTCAGGCAAAACCGAAGTCAACCATTTCATGGTGAGCTGCTTAAGATACTTGTTGCCTTCGCTATGTATGGCTACGTAATCGTCTTGAGCCTCAAAATAATCTATTTTATCGATAGAAATAATCAGAATTTTACTTCCAGATCGTATCACCACCCGATCCAAAGACTCTTGCTGTTCTTTGTGGTCTTGCATGATTTTCTCGATAGCAGTACCGCTCTCACTTTGCTCTATTTTAGCAGTCGCTTTCTTTAATGCTTCTTTAAAACGGCTTTCGGAATATGGTTTCAATAAATAATCAGCTGCATTCAGCTCAAAAGCTTTAATGGCATATTCATCATAAGCGGTGCTAAAAATAATCACGGGCTTATGTTCCAGTACTTCCAGCATTTCAAAACCCGTGAGCTTAGGCATTTGAATGTCCAGAAAGATGAGATCAGGCTCGTGCTCCTGAATAGCTTTCATGCCTTCAAAACCATTGGCACACTCAGCTACAATATTTATGTTACTTTCTTTTTTAAGATAAGCCTTGATTACATCTCTGGCCAGTTTCTCGTCATCTATTATTACCGTTTTGATCATATTGTTATGCCCTGAGGAATTTCTAATTTAACACAAAACTTATCTTTTCCACGTTCCAAAGTCACCAGGTCGGGAAATCCATAAATGATTTCTAGTCGGCTTCTCACGTTTTTAAGGCCAATACCCTTTCCCTTTTGTACAGCCGCATTAGAGTCATAGTCGTTAGAGACTTTTATTACCAGGCGAGAATTTTCTAATGTACAAGTAGTATCTATAGTTACGGCATCCAATTGCTCATATACACCATACTTGATAGCATTTTCATATAAAGGCTGCAAGATCATATTAGGCACTTGTAAGGATAGAAGTTCTTTATCTATCTGTTGATTTACTTTTAGCCTATCTCCAAAGCGCACCTTTTCAATATCCAGGTAAAGGTTCATTTGCTCGAGCTCTGCTTGCAAACTGTGTGTTTCGGTATTTTCCTGTCCTAGTGATCCTCTCAAAAATGAAGATAGCTTAATCACCATTTCCCTTGCATTGTCAGGGTCACTGATGGTAAGTGAGCTGATGGAATTGAGGCTATTGAATATAAAATGAGGGTTAATCTGAAACTTAAGCATTTCAAGCTCACTTTGCTTCAGCATGGTTTGTAATTCGGCCTCTTGCTTTTCTTTTTCGCTAAGGCTAAAAGAGTTTTTTAGCAAATAATAAACAAGAATAATTACGCTTAAATAAAGACCACTGGTTACAAGTCTCCAGGGTTTTACATTGGCTGAGAAAGCCATGTACTGAGCTTGATCACTATAAATTTGATAAAGAAGCGTATCGCAAATAAAGCTGACTGAAAATGTACCCAAAACCACTATTACCGCAAAGGTGCTCATCATACTCAGCACGCTTTGGTTAGAAGGTTTGAAGTACTGTATCGCCCACCATAAGCTAAAGCCCAGGCCGGCTAATAATAGGTTACAAACAACAGCATCACTTATAGAAATTTTTAAAGGAAGCTGATACGAAAGGTTTAAAACCATGGCATGGGCAACAATGATTATCGCCCATGCCAATATATAATATATGAATCCCTGACCTTTAAACGGATGCTTCATTTTTTAAAGCTTGATGTCTCCACCCCCAAACATTACAAAACCTTTTACTCTCAGTACTTTCGTTTTGTCTGGCACTACCTTCAAAGCAGATGACCTGTTGTCGCTAAATCCACCGAAGAGTGCAAATACATCTACTTCTATTGTCCAGTCTGGTGGAACTTTGATGTCTGTACCCCCAAACATTACAAAGATATCGAGTACATTTTCTCCTTCACTTAAGTTGGCACTTCTGAAGTCTATATCTGAGCCACCAAATATTGCAGTGATTTTTCCACCCTTAAATTCCTGTGAGTCAATCTTTCGCTCACCACCACCAAATATGGCAGTATCATCAAGGTAGTCTATGTTATTTTTTTTTTCGTCTCTGGCTCCTTTGCCAAACCCACCGCCTCTTCTCACAATAAGGGAGATACCAACTAAGATGATAGCCAAAGGCCAGAAGATGTGCCAGATATCCCTGACTCTAAAAAGGTCGAAATCCTGAAGTAGAAAGATAGAGCCTATGCCTACCATAATTATACCGGGCTCGGGTTTATTTTTCCCAAATATAAAGTAAGCACCTAGCACAATTAGAAATGTCTTCCAGCTGATTAAATAATGTGGAATGTAGTAAGGTATTATATCCAGGTTATCTAATAACCAAAAACCTCCGATGACTACTAGTATGAGACCGAACCATACTCTTTTGTCTGTTTGTTGTTGTCCACTCATGATTTTGTTGTTTTAATGTCTATACAATTTTACCTGTTACGGCTATATTTCGTTGACACAAATCGGTAAGTGCCGACAGGATATCGGTAAATGCCGAAAACAATACCGCCAAGATTTCGAAGTATCTACACTTATGGCGCTTTCTGTAAGATTCTTTTCCTTTATTTTCTAAATTTGTTAGCGCAAAAAGATAAAAATAAAGCACATACAATACATATGGACTATCGCATAGAAAAAGATACGATGGGCGAAGTAAAAGTACCCGCAGATAAATACTGGGGAGCCCAAACCGAAAGGTCACGAAATAATTTTAAAATTGGAGCGGAAGCTTCAATGCCTCTGGAAGTGGTTTATGGTTTTGCTTACTTGAAGAAAGCAGCTGCTTATACCAACCACAAATTGGGAGTGCTTAGTGAAGAAAAGCGTGATTTAATAGGAAAAGCGTGCGATGAGATCTTGGAAGGCAAGCATGATGATCAATTTCCTCTAGTGATCTGGCAGACTGGTAGTGGTACGCAGTCTAATATGAATACCAATGAAGTAATCGCCAACCGTGCGCATGTATTGGCTGGTAATAAATTAGGAGAAGGCGATCGAACCATTCACCCGAATGATGATGTGAATAAATCACAGTCTTCTAATGATACATTTCCTACAGGTATGCATATCGCTTGTTATAAAATGGTGATAGAAACTACCATGCCTGGTGTAAAAAAATTACGAGATACGCTCCACAAGAAGTCTCAGGACTATATGAACGTGGTGAAAATAGGCCGAACCCATTTGATGGACGCCACACCGCTTACATTGGGTCAGGAGTTTTCTGGTTATGTATCACAATTAGACCATGGCCTTAAAGCTTTAGAAAATACATTGGACCACCTGAGTGAATTAGCACTTGGAGGTACTGCGGTAGGAACAGGTATCAACACGCCTGAAGGATATGCGGAAACGGTGGCGGAATTTATCGCAGATTTTGCGCAGCTACCATTTAAGACAGCAGAAAATAAATTTGAGGCATTGGCCGCTCATGATGCCATCGTAGAATCACATGGCGCTTTGAAGCAACTGGCCGTTTCATTAAATAAAATTGGAAATGATATCAGGTTGTTGGCTTCTGGTCCGCGAGCTGGTATTGGGGAGATAAACATTCCTGCCAATGAACCGGGAAGTTCTATTATGCCGGGTAAGGTAAACCCAACACAATGTGAAGCACTTACTATGGTATGCGCTCAGGTGATGGGTAATGATGTGGCGATCACAATAGGTGGTACACAGGGCCATTACGAGCTTAATGTATTTAAGCCAATGATGGCGGCTAACTTTCTTCAGTCTGCAAGATTGATAGGAGATGCATGTGTTTCTTTCAACGATAATTGCGCGGTAGGAATCGAGCCTAATGAGAAAAATATAGAGCAGCACTTAAACAACAGTTTGATGCTGGTAACAGCACTAAATACGCACATTGGGTACGAAAAAGCAGCAAAGATTGCCAAAGCAGCACATGAAAATGGCACTACACTTAAAGAGGAGGCAGTTAAGTCCGGTTTTCTCACAGAAGAGGAGTTTGCTAAATGGGTAAAGCCTGAAGACATGGTAGGCAGCCTCAAAAGCTAATTATTTTTAATTATTTAATAATATTGAGTATATTTTCGACAGTTTTAGACAAATAGAAATCAAATGAAAAAATTATCAGCAATACTCACCTTCGTCTTGGTAGGAGCTTTCTTTACCACTTCGTTCGCTCAGCTTTCTAAGGATGAGCAAAAGGAATGGAAGAATAAAGCTAAGGAGTATAAAAAGAATCCTGAGGCATTGAAGAACCTTGTGGAGGAGCACCAAAGTTTGCAAGGACAGGTAAATAGCCTTAAGAGTGAGAACAATGCGATGCAGTCGAGGCTAAGTGACAAAGATGCTAAGATAAGCGAGTTGCAGGATGACCTTACAAAGCTGAGAAGCGATTTGGCAGCGGCACGTGCCGAAGCCAGAAAAGCTAAAGAAACTCAGAGCGAGAGCCCGGCAATGTCGGCAGGTGGTGAAATGGTTGACGGTGTAGTATTTAAAGTACAAATAGGCGCTTTTAGAAATAAAGACCTTTCTAAATACTTCGAAAACAACCCTAATTTTGGTGGGGAAACTGCTGATGACATGCAGAAGATCACACTGGGTCAGTTCAGAGATTACTGGGAAGCCGATACTTTTAAAAAGTACTTAAGAGAAATGGGTGTTAAAGACGCCTGGATCGTGCCTTATAAAGATGGTACCAGAGTGCCTATCAAAGATGTGTTAGAAGGTGTAATTTCAGAAAAGCCTGCTACTGATTCTTAATTAGAAACACA
>NZ_SMMD01000661.1 GCF_009711475.1 Fulvivirga aurantia | reverse complement strand
CTAAATTATAAGGGTACAGAGACATTACTTTTCTTCTTTATCACCTGATTTTTTCTCCTCTTCTTCTTCCTTTTCTTTTGGCTTCTCTTTCAAATCTTTAAGTCTTTGTTCTTTTATATTTAGGCTGTCGATCACTCCTTCATACACTTTCTCTAATTCCATAGGATTGTCGTAATAATAAGCCAAGCTCTTTTTGTATTGTTCTCGATCAACCGCAAATTTTTCAAATATTTTCTGCTCATATTTTTCAAATATGGCTAAAGAAGAATCTCGTTTAACATTAAGCGCACTGATCTTACCTTCACCTAAATAGACTTCTAAGAGTATTGAGACCATTTGCTCATCTTTGAGCACCTCTTCTGGCCTCTCCTTTCCACAACTCAACAGAAAAACAAAACATATAAGAT
Organism: Fulvivirga aurantia; assembly: GCF_009711475.1. GTDB lineage: Bacteria > Bacteroidota > Bacteroidia > Cytophagales > Cyclobacteriaceae > Fulvivirga > Fulvivirga aurantia. Next base: position 4,896 of record NZ_SMMD01000661.1, on the reverse strand, counting down.
AAACGCTCGTTTTGAATAGTGCTTTGACTGTCATTTTTTTAATAACGCTTTAATAATTAGAATTGCCTTCGATTAAGATCATTTTATAAGCAAAGTAATATTATCGAAATTTGCAGTGTTTAACTAGCTAAAACCAGGCCAATGAAAGATCTCCTAAAAAAGCTACGAAAGTACGAAATACAAATAAGAAAGGCTATTAACAGCCAGATGCAGGGAGATTTTCATTCTATTTTCAAAGGATCCGGACTTGAGTATGATGATGTACGCTCCTACCAGTATGGCGATGACATAAGAACCATTGATTGGAATGTGAGTGCAAAAGGTCATGGTACTTTCGTAAAAACCTTTAAAGAAGAAAAAGAGCAAACGATATTTTTCATTTTGGATGTGAGCGCCTCACAGGATATTGGCAGCACAGGCAAGCAAAAACTAGATATAGCCAAAGAAATATGTGGCGTGCTGTCTCTTTCTGCGGCCAAAGAAGGAAGTCAGGTAGGGCTCATCTGTTTTTCAGACCAAAAGGAGAAATATGTAAAGCCGGCCAAAGGTCCTAAACAGGCTTATGAAATTATTCATAGCTTGGTGCACCTTAAACCACAGTCTGCCAAGACTGACCTGAGCAAGGCTACTCTATTCAGCTTAAATACGATCCGTAGACGCAGCGTAATGGTTTTCATTTCAGATTTTATTGACGAAAACTACTTTCATAACCTTAAAGGGATGGCCAAAAAGCATGACCTTGTCATGATACGAATTACAGACAAGCGTGAAACAAACCTGCCTAAACTCGGAATTGTGCCTGTTTTTGAAAAAGAAAATAATAAAACTCTTTGGGTAAATACCTCGTTTGGTAATTTCAGGTCAAAAATTAGAAGTAACTATCAGCAAAATCAGGAAGAACTCGCTAATTTCGCCAAAAAGCACCAAATCAATTTTATAAGTATAGATACAGAACAAGACTACGTGCCCCAATTACTTAAACTATTTAAAATTAGAAACAAGACGTTGAAGAGCAGTAAATAGAATGAGGTATTTAGTTGTATTTTTTCTTCTTATTTCATTTATCGGTCGCGCGCAAGAAATTAAGCCTAAAGGCCAATTTCTGGCTGATTCTATCAAAATTGGTGAACCCGTAGGTTTTTCCTTAAGCCTAAAGTATCCTCGAGAGTTAGATGTCGTTTTTCCTGACTCACTCTATGATTTTGCACCTTATGAGCTAGAAAATAAGGTATATTTCGAGACAAAATCTGATAGCACTTATAGCTACGATAGCGCTGTTTATTACATCTCATCTTTCGAAATTGATAGCGTACAATATTTGCAACTACCCATTTTTGTGTTGCAGTACAAGGACAGCACCACCATACTTACTGATACTGATTCGGTGATTTTAAAGCACCTTGTTGAAGAGGTGCCTGACTCTGTATCGGCAGAAGCAGCCCCATTGATTGAAAATACCAATTATATTAACGTACCTCTGGAATTTAACTATCCGTACCTCATCATTGGAGCTGTTATACTTGTCCTGGCTTTGGTAATTGTTTACGTGATTTTTGGTGGAAAAATTAAAACCGCCTTTAAGTTGAGAAAACTGCGCAAAAAACATGAACAGTTTATCAATCGACTCGACCAGCTGATTAAAAAGCAAAATGGAACATCCCAAAAGCTTGCAGAAAACATACTTATACACTGGAAAAAATATATAGAAAGCTTAGAAAATAAGCCATTTACAAAGCTCACTACCAAGGAAATAATTATAAAATACAATCCTGAATCTATTGTAAATAACCTTAAAAGCGTAGATCGTGCCATTTACTCACCAGTGTTGGAGCAAAATATTGAAGAGCACTATCAAGGATTGAAAAACTATGCAATTGAGAGGTACAATAATAAAATCGAGGAGGTGAAACATGGATGAGCAACTCAATTTTGATATGCCCTGGTACTCTCTTGAGTGGTTTTACCCATCAACATTCAATAATTTCACCTGGGAGTCTAGCCTCGTGCTATGGGGTTTAGTTATTATTCCTTTATTTATAATTCTTAGATGGATATTTAAATATTCCCTCAATCAAAAGCTGCCCATCGCATTGACAAAAAGTCAGGTTTCTTCTAACCCAACAAACCTGATACGCCTTTTTCCTGATATTTTATTGGCGATTATTTTCGCCTTATTGGTAATAGCTCTTGCTAGGCCACAAAAGACCAATCAAAAAGTGATTCAATTCACTGAAGGTATTGACATCATGCTCACAATCGATATTTCACAATCGATGCAAATTGAGGATTTCAAACCTAATCGACTTGAAGCAGCAAAAGAAGTAGCCAACAACTTTATTGATGGTCGATTTCAAGATAGAATAGGTATGGTCATTTTTTCAGGTGATGCCTACTCTCTATCTCCTCTCACCACTGACTATGAGCTACTTAAATCATACATCGAAGATATTAATTTCGAAATGATCGAAAATAGAGGCACCGCCATAGGAAGTGCGATTGCTGTATCTACCAATCGAATGAGAGAGTCGGATTCAAACTCGAAGGTGTTGATTTTATTGAGTGATGGAGACAATACAGCAGGTAATATCGACCCAATTACCGCGGCAAAATTAGCGGCTGCTTACGGCATTAAAATATATACGATTGCCATTGGCAAAGAAGGAAAGGTGCCATTTGGCAAAGACTTTTTTGGTAGGCCAAGAATGGTTGAGAACACTATGGATGAAACCACGCTAAGAGAAATTGCTAAAATAGGCGAAGGTGATTTTTTTAGGGTGTCCGATAATCAAGCACTTGAAAGAGTTTTCGGGCTTATAGACCAATATGAGAAAGCAGAGATAAAAGAAACACGGTATAAAGACACTACAGACTTTTATAGGTATTACCTCATGTGGGCCGCCTGCTTTTTTCTACTTTGGTTATTTTTGAAGTCTACATTCATAAGCAACGTACTGCAAGATTAGATTGAGGCCTTCTACTTTAAAAGAAATCAAAAGCTAATAATCTCAACCCAAACAAACAGAGGGCAGTGCCTACTACAATATTTAGTATTTTAAATAACCTTGGAGTAAAAAACGATCTTAGCTTTCCTGCTAAATAGGCTTTTAAAAGATCTGTCAGTAAAACCACGACAATAATTACTGCAAAAAATAAGGCCAGATCAAAGCCTGTGTAATTGTATTCCGCGGTTGCCAGTCCCATGGCTCCTACCCAGAATAATAATACAAATGGGCTCAATCCGTTAATAATAAATCCTTTAATAACGTATCTAAAAAAACCTTTAGCTTCAATTGATTTGGCAGAGAGGTTCACGACTTTCCTAGATCTAAAAAAACTAGCTAAACCAAACCCGATTAAGATTGCTCCTCCTAGATAAGCTACGCTAGCATCGTAGCCTGAGCTTTTCAAAAATTTAGATATTCCAAAGTAGGCTAATACGATATAACTTATATCACTTAGAGCGATTCCGACAGCTACCAATATCGCTTTGGAAAACCCTTTTTCAATGCTTGTTTGTATTAAAGTAAAAAAAACTGGGCCAATTAAAATAGCGAGCAGTAACCCAAAAAGTACACCATTAACAACAACCATAAGCTAGGCTTGATTAACGAATTGCTCCCAATCATCAAGCTGATTTTTTTTCATTACCCTCGGAAATTTATTCTGACCTCCTACTTTTCCCTTAGATTCCATATAATCATAGAATTTGCTCACAGGTAATATATCTACTATAATATCTTTAAGAGCAGCACTTCGCTCAACGGCATAGTCATCATTTAGCGCCTTAAGGTGACTGTCCAACTTAGCTTTCACTTCCTCTTTATTTACGTCCCCGTCAGTACCCAGGTACCAGTGATGAGCGAATAAAGACCCGTGAGGTATGCCTGCTACAGTAAATTCAGGTATATCAAGACCAAAATCATCGGCCACAAGTTGAACAGCTTTATTCATATTGTCAACGGACAAATGCTCCCCACATAAACTGAGAAAATGCTTAGTTCTACCCGTGATTACTATTTCACTATCTTCTTTAGAAGTTATTTTTATGACATCACCGATTATATAACGCCAGGCGCCCGCGCAAGAAGACATAATTAAGGCATATTCTTTATCCTCTTCGACCTCATCGATCGTTAAGGTCTCTGCCGAAGGTTTGATATCACCATTTTCATCAAAGTTTTCTTCAACAAAAGGCACAAACTCGTAAAAAATACCATTATTCAATACCAGCTTCATTGACCTGTGATCAGGTTTGGCCTGAAAAGCAACGAAACCTTCTGAAGCTAAGTAGGTCTCTATGTAGTAAATTTTTCTGCCTAATAATCTCTCAAAACCTTTTCGATATGGATCGAATGAAACACCACCATGTACGTATACAGACAATTTTGGCCATATTTCATGAATATTATCAACCTTATGGTAAGCGATTATTTTTTCCATAAGTATTTGGATCCATGCCGGTACCCCTACGATAATATTGATATTCCATTCGGGTGCTTTCCGGCATATTTCATTGAGTTTCTCATCCCAATCGCGCTTTTTCGCAATCTTACGACCAGGCTTATAAAAATGCTGAAACCAGAAAGGTAACTGGGCAGCCTGTATACCACTTAAATCGCCCTCGAAATAACTTCCTCTATTGTTCAAATGTGTACTCCCCCCTAACATCAAAATACCACCCTCAAACACCTCTGCCGGTAAATCATACTTAGACAATGTGAGTATTTGCCTTATGCTTGTTTTCTGAATAGCCCGCTTCATTTCACGTGTGATAGGAATATACTTGGAAGCCGCTTCGGATGTACCTGAGCTTAAAGCAAAATACTTGAGCCTTCCGGGCCAGCACACGTCTTTTCTTCCTTCCTGAGCCTGATGCCACCACTCATTGTAGATTTT
>NZ_SMMD01000904.1:14556-15386 GCF_009711475.1 Fulvivirga aurantia | reverse complement strand
GGCCTTCATTTAAAGAGGCTTCTTACGCAGAGATCTTAGACCCTATCACTGGTAGAACTTTCATCGGTGGATTCTTCAAAGATGAAGATCAAGCTAATGATATTGTATACTGGGATGGAGACTTACAATCAACTTCAATCAACAATTTTGATTTAAGATGGGAGTTATTTCAAAAAAGAGGTCAGACAATAGCATTTAGTGCTTTCTACAAAACTTTTGATGCGCCAATTGAAATGGTTCAATTTGCTTCAGCTACAGGTAGTTTCCAACCGAGAAACGTAGGTGATGGACAAGTAATAGGTGGTGAGGTAGAGTTAAGACAATCACTAGGCTTTATTAGCCCTGCGCTTAACCAATTCTCTATTAACGGTAACGTTACTATCACTGATTCTAAAATTGAAATGAGCTCAACTGAATTTCTTTCAAGACAGGAAAATGCACGTGAAGGACAATCAATAGACGACACAAGAGACATGGCCGGTCAGGCTCCTTATATCGTTAACGCTGGTATTTCTTACAATAGCTTTGAAAGTGGTTTTCAGGCAGGTATGTACTATAATGTTCAGGGCAGAACCTTACAATTTGTAAGTATTGTTGACAGGCCTGATATTTACTCAGTACCTTTCCATAGCCTTAACTTTAATGCTAATAAGACTTTTGGACCTAGCGAAAATATCTCTCTAGGATTTAAGGTAAACAACATCCTTGGTGATAAACGAGAAGAGGTTTATGACTCATTTGGAGCTAGCGAACAATTTTTCACCAGCTTGAACCCTGGCAGAACATTTAGCTTGAGCTTCGGCTACAAGTTTTAAAAACATAAAAATTAA
>NZ_SMMD01000904.1:0-14392 GCF_009711475.1 Fulvivirga aurantia | reverse complement strand
AACTCCCCGGCTCATAGTCGGGGAGTTTTTTTATTTGTACAGTTCCTTGGCCTTTTCTTTCAAAATTTCCAATATCAGATCTATAGTGTCGAGGTGTGTTCTAAAGGCGAGTATGGCAAGTCTTAGCGTGAAGACACCGTCAATAGTGGTTGATGAAATAAATATCCGACCATCATCATGAATAGCTTTGACTAAGGCCTCATTGAAATCATTTGCATCTGTGCCTGGAGGCACGAATCTAAAGGTAACAATCGATAGTTCAGGGGCGGGCCCAACTTCCACATGCTCCATTTTTTGTAGCGCTTCATAGGCATACCTGGCAAGTAGCAATTTTTCTTCAAGACATGCTCGAAATGGCCTCACGCCATGCAGCATAAGCGGCAACCACATACGCAGCCCTCTGAAGTGTTTTGTGAGCTCCGGAGATACATCGGCAGGGGAAATCTCACCTTGTTGCACTACTATATCCTGCATGTAACTGGCAAAATAGCTAAAGGATTTCCGCATCAATTCACCATTTTTTACCAAAACTACTCCTACACCAAACGGCAGAAATAAGCCTTTATGAGGGTCTAAAACCATGGAGTCTGAACGCTCTATTCCGCTAAATTTCTTTCTGCCTTCATTGGTAAGCATGAAAAAACCACCGTACGCTGCATCCACATGAAACCAGGCCTTATACTTATCCGCCAGATCAGCTATTTCATCGATTGGGTCAATGGCACCGGTATCAGTAGTACCGGCAGATGCTATCATCATAAATGGTTTAAGTCCTTTTTTGACGTCTTCACTAACCTGCTCTTCTAAAGACTGTATGTTTAATCTATACTGATCATCGAGGTCAATTGTACGCACTACGCATTCCCTTAAACCTGCAATATGCAGTGCTTTATCGATACAGTGATGCGCTTGTTTCGAAAGGTATATGACGTGTTCTGGTACGTTGGCGCCCTTAATATTATACGCATCTCTGGCTGTTACAATGGCAGTAAGGTTGGCTATACTCCCACCTGAGGCTAAATTGCCATAAGTGGTGTCGGGATATCCTACCATATCGCGCATCCAATTGAGCAGGTGATTTTCCAGGCGCACACCTCCCGGACTGGCAAAGTAAACCCCCGCATAAGAATTTGTGATATCAGCCCAATAATCGCCAAGTGACGAACTATAAATACCTCCACCGGGGATGTATCCCAGGTGACCTCCGGAAGATCCTGTAATGCCGGTTTTATCGATATTATCAGTAATTAGCCTAACCGATTGCTCTATTCCAATGGGCTCATCAGCGATCGGATAGTCCATTATTTCTTTACCATTTACTTTTGAGAAATAGGTGGGCGACTTTTCAAAATCATGGATATTATTCAAAAATTTCTCCGTCTCCTTTACAACAGCATCTCTGATTTTCGCACGCTCTTTCTGGTCTGGCTCCAGAGCTGCAGACTGCTGCTGAAGACTTTCTATTTTATCTCTCATAGTACTAATTTGTGTGTATATTAACCCACTCACAAGTATTTCGTTATGAATGGTTTTATCATCTTCGTTGTAGCAGTTCTTACCTTACAAGTCGTGCTATTTTTTGTCATTAGAAAAAAGAAAAGGCAAGAAAAAGAGAATAGTGTGATCGAAAAATATAATATTAAATCATCATCAGATGCTTTCAGGTTGATACAGGACCAATCCATCCCCGAAGAAGACAGACAAGAGATAGAAAGGCTGTATAAAGGTGGCTGACAGCATACCTTTTTGATGGATAAATTTTTTGCTCATAACCATTAGAATATGTTGATTATGTGTTTAACTAAAGCTAAGGCCCATCAAAACTCCGCTTATATCATTTTTTAAACATTATTATTACTCTTCTATAGGCACCTTCATGCAAAACCATTAGCTTCGTGGTTTTATTAATTTTCAAATGAGGTATTTTTTAAGCATTTCACTTCTCTTTTTGGCTCATCTGGCATTGGGACAAGAAGATTTTACAACACCACTTCCGGAAGGATTTATCCCTACCGACTTTACTCAACGATCGTCCTTCAAATACAACATGGACGTTTCTACGATTTCAAAAGACGATCAGCGCTTTGAGAGAAAGAGTAAAAAGAAATTTTACCTTACCAGTAATTTTGGTATCGATGAGTTTTTACATAGCGGTAAAGTTCTATTCAACGATCCCATTACTTCCTACTTAAACTCAGTACTCTACGAAGTACTTAAAGAGGATCAGGAGACATTTCAGAAGCTTCGTCTCTATGCTGTAAAATCACCCATTCCAAATGCATTTGCTACGAACAACGGAATGATATTCATCAACCTTGGTTTGCTGTCAAAGCTTGAAAATGAGGCTCAGTTAGCTTTCATCCTCTCTCACGAAATCATTCACTATAAAAATAAGCATGTTGTAAATCGCTATGTAACCAATGCAGAAATTACGCGAGGAAAAGGTGAGTACAATAAATTTTCGCAAGACCAACAGCATATTGCGAGGAGCTCATTTAGCAAAGAATTAGAGTTAGAAGCCGATACCGAAGGCTTGTCTATTTTTAATAATACCCGGTACAAGAAGGATTCTATTCAACAGATTTTTGATATACTGCTTACCGCTGATCAATTGCTACTGCAGAGAGAGTTTACTTACAGTTTTTTAGAAGATGGCCGATATAATTTCCCTACGAAATACAAGCTGGAAGATATCGAAATATACTCTGCTAACGAAAATTATAATGACGAAAAAAGCACTCACCCTAATAGTGGAACCAGAAAATCTAACATTTTATCTCTATTGAGTAATTCCGGGCAGAGTGGTAAAGAGTTTATTATTTCTGAAAGCAAATTTTATGAAGTTAAGGCACTGGCTACACAAGAGCTATGCAGGCAATATTTACTGACTCATCAGTTTGCAGAGGCACTTTATCTTGCCTATGATTTGCTCGACACTTACCCCAATTCACTGTATTTAAAAAAGACAATTGCCAAAGCATTGTATGGGCACGCTGTAAATAAAGATTCCGAAGAGGAGACAGAAAACGAACCAGTAATTGTCTCAGCAAGCCTGCAAAAAATTAACTACCTGCTCGAAGAGTTATCTCTAGAGGATCGACTCGTATTGGCTTTAAAAAATACATATGAGCTCTACCATGAAAACCCAAATGATGAAGAGCTTAAGCTAATGACTCAAGATCTTGTAGACCGTCTAAAAAGCGAGGACAAAAACATTGAAAATAAGTTATTTAATAAAGAGGGTCATTTCAACAGCCATGCATTTGATGCCATTACCGGTAAAGAAGAATTACGAAAGTCATTTAAAACACGAGCAAAGAAGCCTACATCACGCAAAAGATCAAGAAAAAAGAAAAAGCCAGCAAAAATCAATAAAACCCTAGTCATCAATCCGCTATACATCAAGATTGATGAGCGAAAGAAAAACGCTGTGCGGTTTGCTGATAGCGAAGATGTACTAGTCGGCATGACTGCAAAAGTGCATAAGGCCTCACAACGCCTGAAGATGAAAAACGCTTACATCAATACAAACAGCATAAATAGAAATGACATAGAGGAGTTTCGTAATCATGCAGTGGTAAACGAGTGGCTATCAGAAAAATTTATGGCCAGTGACTCGTCTAAAATAAGTCCTATACACAATGAATTAAAGGCAGTGATAGATTCGTATGGTGTAAACCACATCACATGGATGGGTGCCGTCTCAGTAACTCAAAAAGTAAAGGGTAAAGGAATTCTTATTGGCACCGCGATTCTTATGCCTGTTTTAGCCCCGATAAGTATTGTGGGTCTATTCACTCCTGATAGAGATACTATTTATTTATCGCTCACCTTTAATGCAGATACAGAGAGGGTGGTAAGTGCTGATGTAAGAAAAATGAACCTTAAGGACAGCGAGTCTCTGCTTCAATCCAATATCTATTACAGCCTGTTCAAGTTAAAACACGGTAAATAATGAAAGTAACATCTCTTATAATCATCGGTTTATTGAGCTTTTGCTCATTAGTAAGTGCGCAGGTACCCGGTTTTATGGGCAAACGGGTATCTATTTTTCTGGATGCCAATCTAACCCCTGCATTATTTAATCAGAATATCAATAATGCCATCACGTTTGACTTTGAAGATATCGCAAGGACTCAAAATATAAACAAGTTGGCTTTTAATTATCGCCCACAGCTCACTTTTGAGTATTTAATACACAGAGACGTAGCGATTGGTTTAAATTATAGTTTATTAAAAACAGGAACGGTTAGAAATCATGAACAAGCCAATGAGGTCAACTTTGATGTCATAAAAGGTAACTCAATCGGCTTAAACCTTCGTGTTTATAAATTTAAAGAGTCAGCCTCTGTCGCTCCCATCGGTATGTTTCAAAACTTTAGAATAGAGTATGTTACTGTAAACAGCTATGATGACAAAAGCTCTAAAGAAACCCTTTTTGTTAATGACTTTCAGCATTTTGTGTTTACGTATGGTATTGGTAAACAACATGTAATTGCCAATAACTTTTTATTTAAATATGGTATCGAGTTTGGCTATGCGGCTGTTCCTACCAACTACCTCGATGACACCGCAGATTGGACAGAGCAGGAAAATGCCGGATATAATGTACACGGCAGTCTTTTAGGCTATTATTTGATGAGTGTAAAACTCGGCTTTGGATCTCTGCTATTTTAAATTTTAAACATGTCTACCTTGAAACACATATTTACAATTCTTGCTATTATACTCACACTTACGAGCTGCCTTGAAGAGCAAGACAATCCGTTGAAAGAAGGGTTCTATGCCCCTACATGTACAGATGGTATTCTAAATCAGGATGAAGAAGAGATTGACTGTGGTGGAAAATGTGATCCCTGCCCAGAGCCTGTGATTGCGCCATGCGCTTCGTCTCTACAGGATAATTATATAAGCACCACTTACGATGAACTAGACTTGCTCACTGTGCTTTGTCAAGAATCTTATAGAGGAGGCTTTAAAGTAACTGGTAATTCTACAGGAGGTGATTTTTCAATTTCTTTTTCTGATGATCAATTACCGGATGAAGACAAAGACTATCAATTAAGAAGTCAATTAGACTATTATAACTCAGAAGTTGCTACTCTTGAAATCGTTTATCCCTTCTCAGGGAGTTATGATTCATATGCTGGCGATTTATATGTAACACATAATGATGGTCAGGTTTTGCTTGAGTTTTGTAGTGTCTCTTTACGTAATAGGCAGTTTGATATAACTGCTAGTGGACGGGTAATATGTGATTAGAGCACTTTCTCATAAGGCTCATAGGCTCTTCTAAATTTAAAAAGAGCCTCTTTTTCTGTGCTAATCAGTAGATTGTATTAAATTCGGATTGGCGATAGTACTAGCACCATGAGAAAGACCCTTAAAAACTCAATGATAGGTATGAATACTGATTTCACCTATCGCGGAGAAGAACAAACCAGAATAGAAACCTTTAGTGATGCAGTTTTTGCTTTAGCTGTTACTTTATTGGTTTTATCATCTACAGTACCCAACACGTTTGATCAGCTCGTGGCATCTTTTCAAGACCTGGTACCTTTTGCCATCTGTATTACTTTGCTTACGCTTATCTGGTACCAGCATTATATCTTTTTTATCAGGTATGGTTTTAGGGACGTAAAAATTGTGGCTATCAATACCATCCTACTTTTTCTGGTGCTCACTTACGTGTATCCTCTCAAATTTTTATTTAAGGTGCTTTTTCAACTTCAGTATGGACTTATCACAGGCAATAATCAGATGATTCAAGAACTATTTACCAAAATCTTGCCCAGCGAAGATACCACGAGTCTCATGGCCATCTATGGATTTGGGGCAGCTGGCGTTTTTCTCATCCTGGCCTGGATGTACAAAGTAGCGATCAACCGTAAGGAAGGACTTCAGCTAAGTGAATTAGAGCTTTTTCATACCAAAACTAGTTTTTATAACAATTTATTTATGGCCGCTGTTCCAGTCTTATCTGCGCTCATCGCACTGCTAAATATAGGTGGAGATCGATTTTCATTTATGCTATCAGGCTTTAGTTATTGGCTATATATCTTTGTAATGCCAATATTTCACAGAATTAGGGAGAAACGCAGGAAAAAGAAATTTGCCATTGCATGAAATTACCATATACTCTAGGGCTTATGCTAGTCCTGATTATGAGTGTTGCTCACAGTCAGGAGAAAAAAATAGAACGAGAAAGTAGAGTAAAGCTTAAAGAAACTCCAAAAGACATGCAAAGTGTGCTCATGCCCTTTGTATCTGAAGCCAAAAAATTAAAGTACTATCAGGAGTATGACGGAAAAAGAATTACCTATGAAGCCAAGGTAATTTTACACAAAAGACATTTTAGCATTGAATTTTCTGAAGAGGGAAAATTAGAAGATGTTGAAGTGATCTATTGCTTTACAGAGCTGCCCCAGGACACGCAAGATGCTATTGTGGACTACCTCATGCAATACGCCAACTTTAAAATAAAGAAAACCCAGAAGCAGTTTACAGATATTAATAAAAGTGACTCCGGTGTAATTCAAGGGGCAATAGAAAATGACAATACCCTCACCATAAAATACGAACTGGTGATTTCCATTAAAGAATCAGTACATTGGGCTTCCTTTGAGTTACTTTTCGATAGAAACGGCAAACTTTTAGAAAAAAAAGAAATGGCCAATCGTTCTGAAGATCATTTGCTGTACTAATGAGACTGGTCTTTATAATTTTTCTTTTGGCACATAATATAGCTTCTCTGGCTCAAAACAGAGAAACTCAGTTTGTATGGGAGGCCGAAACCGCAGCAGATTATAAAATTTCATCGTCCTGGTCAACAAACACTTCTATCGGTAAACGTAGCATTTGGTACTCAGAAGAAAACTCTTCATTGTCTGGAGAATTGCGCTTCATCGAAGTGAATCAGTTTGCGACATACAAAGTTAACATTGATACTAAGGTGTCTTTCGGTTATAAGTATAGAAAGACTGAACCCTTTGAGTCAACTGATGAGCGAGAGCATCGCACCACTCAGCAAATCTCTACCACACACTACGACAGGGCACTAAGGCTGGCCAGTAGGTTACGTACTGAGCAGCGGTTTAGGAATGACTCTTTTGAGCATCGATATCGATATAGAATTGCAGGAGACCTGCCTCTCTCAGGTCAGGAGCTTAACACCCGTGAGTTTTATGTTACAGTGACTGAAGAGATTCTGCTATCTTATGAGAGCGGTGATCATGCCTGGGACAATAGGCTTGGCGTTGTGCTCGGTTACACTTTGAGGAAGGCAAAAGTACAGTTTGGTATCACTTACCGTTTAGAAGACCTCAATCGCAATACCAACGACTTTGTTTTTATTTCGACCGGTGCATATCTGAGTCTTAACTAATCACCAGCCGTAGCTTCCTTCAATTCCTTTAAAAGGTCCGACAATATCTTTTGTGACCCAACCTCCGTAAAAGTTTCCCGGCTGTGGTTCTACCACTTCTCCATCAATCAAACATTTGTCCATTTTATGGGCGTAAAATGCCACATAACCTTTTATTTCCTTAAATCTTGGTGTTGGATTATTATAATACCAGGCCGCATCTTCAGCCATTTTATCTTTTACACTTACATGATAATAACTGCCTTCACCTTTCCACTCACAATAAGTCGTGCGGTCTGAGGCAACCAAATATTGCTGCTCTATATCAAGCATTGGCATATAGTAAACGGGAGGGTGACTAGTTTCCAAAACCCTGTAAGCCTTGTTTGTGCTAACTATCCGTTGTCCGTTAAAGAATATTTCAATATGCTTATTAAATTTCTCCAACTTTGGTGGCCGCGGATAATCCCAGACTGACTCCTGCCCGGGTTTTGGTTTTATAGGTTTTGGCTTCATATAAAAAGAACAATGCCTATTGGTTATAGTTTTAATACTATGACGAGGAAAGATGATAGTGAATATATTGAAATGGCCATCACTCAGGCGAAGAAAGGTAATACTCCTTTTGGTGCTGTTTTGGTTAACACCAATGGTGAGTTTGTTGAAGCCTACAATACGGCTAAAAATGATGGACCAACAGCTCATGCAGAGATCAATGCAATACGTAAAATCGACCAACTAAAGTTTGAAAAAGCCCAGGACTTAACTTTATACAGTACCGTAGAGCCATGCCCGATGTGTATGACAGCTATCATCTGGGCCGGAATAGGTACAGTAGTCTACGGTGCTACGATTGAAGATGCTGCTGAGTTTGGTAATCAGATCGATATAAAGGCGAAAGACATTGCTAAAAAATCATGGTATCAATTGGAAGTAAAAGAAGGCGTAAGTAGGAATAAATGCACAAAACTGTTTACACATGAAAATTGATAAAAGGCCAATATTCGATTTCCTGCAAAAGCTGCAGCAAAACAATAGTAAAGCCTGGATGGATGAAAATCGGGGAGAGTATCATCATGCGAAAGCAATATTTGTGGAGGTTATTGACGAGATTATTTGTCAGGTGAAATTAGTTGATCCTGACTTTATTCCGATTACAGCGAAGAAATCGGTGTTGAGGATCAATCAGAATTTAATGTATCATCCGGATCGCCCACCATATAAAGACTATTTTGGGGCTAGTATCATCAAACAGGAGGGTAAAGCCGACTTCTACTTGCATGTAAGTCCGCAGGAGTGCTTTATTGCCGGGGGTTTTTATCACCCTTCAAACGAAATACTTGGTTACATCAGGCAGGAAGTAGATTATGAGGCTGATCGATTTTTATCTATTATCAACGAAGATCAATTCAAGGAATATTTTGGTGAATTGATGCAGGAAGACCGGCTGAAGACTTCACCAAAAGGCTACAGTACTGACAACCATATGATCGAATATATTAGGCTTAAAAGTTTTGTGGTTTCTCACCCCATTTCAAGTAATGAGTTTCTAAACGAAAATTATGTGGAAAAAGCCGTTAGTCTCTACAAAACAATGATGCCATTTAGACGATTTTTGGATCAGTCGCTAATGGAGTTTAGAGAAGCTCAGTAATTACATCACCTATCACTACTGAGCAACAGTATTTAGTTTTTCTACTAATTGAGGGTTTAGCATTAAATATATAAAGCCTGTAATACTCCCTACAATCATAAGTGCAATTGTACCGATAGCTAGTGCCAAAAAACCTTTAATGAAATTCCATATAGCATTTCCTTTGTAAAATCGAGCACAGACATACGCAATAAAGCTGTAGGAGATGGGTGTCATGTAAAGAATTACATGCTCTACATCAAAGAATTTATAGAGTAAAACTCCCACAATAGTGAAAGTGGCTGTAAGACCCTGGGCATAAAAGATAAGGACTGCTGTTTCTATGAAATTGTATTTCTTATTCTTAAAAATCAGCCACAAACCAAAAGCATAAAATGGCATCATGACAAAGGCCATTACCTTAAAGTTGCTGAAAATGGATTGACCTATTTGATTCTGAAATTCTTTCTGACTTGCAGTACCTGAAAAGACATTGTTTACGTCTTTAGTTACTTCCAACATATCCACGCCAAGTAGCGAGTAGAGCAAAATCAGGATTGTCATCATCAAAAAGAAAAAGCCCACAGGGCCCATATATCTCACCTTAATACCACGATGCATAGAAGTAATTACTTCTTCAGGTGCGAGCAACATATCGCGCAGTGTCCGATAAAACATATTATCAAAACCCAACCACCTGCGTTGAAGGTCAGCAAAAAGATATTTCCACTCTAATCGATGGAGTTGTTGGTTTTGACCACAATTGCTACAATAATTCCCCGTAGCACTTTGCTCACAGTAAGGACAGGTAGATACGACTTCAGACATTGACAAAAATTTCTCACAAAATATATGATGATTTTATTCGATCAAATAAAAAGTTGAGTTTTCCTTTTCACTTACTTCAAAGTACGAGCCGCGCGATACCCATATGCAGCATTTCTTGGCCCGCCTGACCAGGCCCCATATAGTCGGTAGGCTATTGGACTGTACGGATTGAAGTTGGAAATATGAGCCTTTCCGTAATAGCCACCTCCACGGTAGCCATAGCCAAAGGATTCGCCATAGCCGCTGGGCCAATGCTCAACATTGGCCATACCGTAGTAACTTATATTACCATCACCATGCTGGCCATCGAAACTACGACCCACCGAGTCTCCCACAGTAATTACTTTCTCCCACATACTACCGCCTAAGTCCATTACCCAATAGTGAGAAGCACCAAATTCTCCTCTATTATTTTCGTTAAGCATCGACTCGTCATATCCCTCCGGCATTTCCATGCGATGGGTCTTAGCATTTATCCTCCGCAGCATCTTTGCATCATCTGTAGTATTCCAAGGCATTTCATGTGCCTGAGGTTTTCCTGTACCTCGTGCAGCTTTGGTATATTCTAACTCGGTGTAGGGCCTTAGGGCGGCCCAATCGGTAAAAGCCATCATATCATCCCAATGCCAAAAAACCATACGTTCACTAGGTGATTTGGCTACAAAATGATCGCCTTCCAGCACAATGGTGCCACCAACAGTAGCGTACTCAGGAGTTCCTCCAATATACCTCACAGAGGCCATTTGACTACTGAGTGTATTGAGGAAATCAGCATAAATGCCTTGGGAGACTTCATATTTCATCAGGTAAAAACCGCCTACGCCTTTAGGAAATGCAGCGGGAATAGGCCCTTTCTGGTCGCCCTGGTAAATGGCATCTTCTGCCTGGTAGTATAAGCTACCTTTATTTGGGCCAACATTTATCGGTTCATTTTCTTTCTCAACTTTGAACAGTCCCGACACCTCACCATTGTCATCTGATGCGTAAAAAGCTCCATATTTAAGTGCAGCCTCATCCGGATCACCCAGCGTAAAACTCCCCTCTGGGATATAGACCATTTCGATACCATATCCTTCGATGGTCACATTATTTAGATAATTGACATACCGCTCATTAAGACGAGCCGTATCTAAGGCAATAAATAGCCTGTAGGAAAGTTCGCCTCTGTAAGTATCGGACGGGCTCACCATTATACCTGTGCCATCTTGAGCCACTTGCAATTGAGCATCCGGTGTTGCTGCTCTGGACTTCCAGTTTTGTTGGGCACTACCAGGAGCAAGATAAGCATGTCTTGAGCCCCCATTTTTAGAAACAAACTTGAAGAAAACCCATGCAGCATCATGATTCCTGTCATTATGCCAACTGTTTTTCCAGCTGATAGTGACATTAATACCGCGGATAAATTCAGGGTCATCTGAGTGAACATATTCAACCTGACTTACCTGGATGTCGGTGGCATGGGTTATTGATACTAGTGAAATGAAGAAAAATAACATTTTAAGTTTTTTCATGACCTTGAAGAGTTTGTTGCTGTTATAATTTAGTGAGAAATATTTTATTGATCTTCCTTTAGAGAATCAATAGGGTTAGCTTGTGCTGCCTTAATGGTGATCCAGCTTACCGCCAGCCAGGCTACAGCCAATGTGCCTATTGCCGTGATCACAAAAATGACAGGGTTGATAGTGATAGCATAAGCAAAGCCTGCAAGCCATTGAGAAATACCACAATAAGCAAATGGGGTTGCTACCAATAAGCTTATAACTACCAGAAGCACATATTCTTTACTAAACTGTTTGAGTATTTGGAAAACAGAGGCCCCAAGCACTTTGCGAATGCCCAATTCCTTACGCTTAAGGGACGTCAGGAATGCTGATAAGGCTACCAATCCCACCACAGCTAAAAGGACAGCCACAGCACTCAGGTATATAGAAAGTTGTGCCACTCGTTGTTCTTTTTCATACAGTTTTTTGAGGTTGTCAGACTGAAACTGATAGCTCATAGGCGTATTAACTTCCAATCCATCGTAAGCGGCCTGAATCTCCTGCATGAGCTCAGTAATCTGGCCGGTTTCAAAGTGAATGATCGCTCTTGGAGTCCATTCAGGGTTTTTTACTATCGTGAGAAAGTAAGGCTCTACTTTTTCTCTCAAAGAAAATAAGTTGATGTCATTAAAAAATCCATCGATAGTTTTGGGAAAACCAACGGTTCCATCTTCCTGCGTATACTCAGGCTCCTCAATAATCTGTTTGCCTATCAGCGCCCCTCTTTCTAGCTTGTTTTGTCTGGCCAGTGCTTTGGCTGCTGTTTCATTAATCAAATAAAATTCTTCCGGAGATTCCGGATCATCAAGTTGCGCATTCACAGTGGTGGTAAGGCCATAGGCTTTCACAGCATCATAATCCATATAAATGCTGGTGGCGTCATCAAAAACTTCAGTGGTATTTTCCAGCTTGTAGGTAAGTTGGTTAAATGGGTTTCTTCCTAAAAAAGATCCCGTACCCACAGCTTTGATGGCAGGTAATTGAGTTACTTGCTGCTTAAACTGTGGGTATTTTTCTGAAGGTAGGTCTACATACAGAATACCTTCAGATCTATAACCGAGATCTTTCTGATCGATAAATGTGATTTGTTGATTGATGAAGTAAGTGACACTAACAAGCCCGATCAACAGTGCAAATTGAAATGCAATGAGCATTTTTCTTACAGAAAATCCTCTTGTTTTGGCTTTGATGGCTCCTTGGGTAAATAGGTCCTGTATTTTTCTACCTGATAAATAAAATGCAGGATAGATGCCAGCCAACACACCAATCAATAAAGCTGTAAATAATAAAAGTAATAAGTACTTAAACTCTAAGAATTGATTGGTAAGTGACACCTGCATAAAATCATTAAAAACAGGTAAAATCAACTGCAATAAAATAAGCACTACGGGTGTGACTGCCAGCGCCATGATAATGGCTTCCATTAAAAACTGTATGGTCACACTTTTGCGTGCAGCACCCATCACTTTTCTCATACCAATCTCGCGATTGCGACCGGCATTCATGGCAATGGATAAGTTTGTGTAGTTGGTGATAGTTATGAGCAATATAACGAGACCTATGAGACCAAAAGCATATAAATACCGGATATCGCCAGGCGGTTTGATCTCATAAAGTAAGTTGGAGTTGAGGTGTATGGAAGTGATTGGCTGAAATAAGAGCCCGGCAAAAATCTCACTTTCCGCTAAGCGTGGATTGATCTTGTCCATGTTTTGATCGGCTCTTTCTTTCACCATAGCTACGTCTGCAGTTGGTTCCAATTGTACATAAGTGCGGGTGCCCCAGAAAGTGATGCGTTTGTCGTGCAATAAAATATTAAACTCAAAATGCGATTGGCTCGGTACATCTTCGATTACACCAGCCACAATGTATGTGCTGTCTTCTACTTTAAGTGTGGATGATAAGATGTCCTGCGTCTGCCAATCTTCACCAAAAAGTTTTTGTGCTGTCGTTGAGGTTAGCACTGCCTGGCCATAGTTTTGAGCTGCCGTTGCCTTGCTGCCTTGTATGAAAGAAAAGTCAAACATGTCGAAAAATGACTCGCATGTGTTTGTACTTAATATTTTACCCACTGGAAGCTTTTTGGCGCCTGTTTCCACAAAGGCTTCTGCGTCAAATATGAAGAACTGAGCTGCATCGAGGATCCCTGCAGTGTTTTTAAGTCCATTGATTTGGGAAAGCTGCTTTTCAGACGAAGTCCTGAAGTAATCTTCAAACCCCACCATGCTGTAACCTTGGGAGCGATAGTTTTGACCAACCCGATAAATTTGATCGGCTTTGGTGTGAAATTCATCAAAAGTCGTCTTGTAAGAAATGTACAAATACACCAGCGCGACACTCATAATACCTAATACCAGACCAATAAGGTTGATGGTAGTGTAGGCAGATTTTCGCATGAAATTGCGACCTGCTATTTTTAGATAATTGGGCAAAAGATAGATTAAGTCAAATCGTCTTTTCCAGGGTGGTGTCTGCTTCCAGGAGGTGTTAGCCTGAAAATATTCATCTGCCACCAATTCAGGGTTTATTACTGTCTTTTCAGCAGCAAGCTTAAAAGATTCTGATTCGCTAAGGCCTTCAGCCAGGTAGTCGTCATATCGGTCTAATAAGTTAGACTCAATCTCCTCAATGTAGCCAGGCTCGAGACCCTGCTGCTTTCTAAGTGACTTACGCCATTGAGCGAGGGAATTTTGTAGGTTAAAGCTTTCCATGTCAGCCTAATTCTAATTGAGGGCTGCCTGCCCATAAAGTTACAAGTGCTTCATTTACATTGAGCCATTGCTTCTTTTCGGCTGTCTGTGCCTCCACACCAAGTGGAGTAAGTTCGTAATATTTGCGCTTCCGACCGTTTTCCAGTTTTACCCACTCCGATCTTATGAGTCCGTCCTTTTCCATGCGATGCAAGACAGGATATAGCATGGCATCTGTCCATTCTAACTCACCACCAGAGAGCTTCTCTACATTTTTAATAATCTGGTAGCCATAGCTTTTACCGTGAGAAAGTAGTGATAAAATAAGCGGCTTAGA
>NZ_SMMD01000246.1 GCF_009711475.1 Fulvivirga aurantia | reverse complement strand
ATTAGGCATCACGCGTAATGCCACTTACGGTCTTGTATCAAATCATACAATACTCATGCTTTTCCTAACCATAGGTCTCAGTATCATAGGAGGCCTATTATATATTTTGCCAAAACTTACACTTCTACCAGGTATTAAGAATAACCACGTCTTTCACAGCAAAAACACAAACCGCGGATGGATAGGCTACACCATAGGTTTTTTACTAATTGGCTTTTATATAATTCTCTACTGGTATCCGGAGTATATGACCAGTTGGATGCTTCTTGTAGACCCTGTGAGTCTGGCTTTGAGCGGTAACCCTGCCAGTCAATGGTTTTTCTATGGTTTTCTTTATACCATAGCCATTTTAGTGATGGGTGTTCGCATGCTCATCAAATACAGACACAGTAAATACCAGATGGCACGGACGGCTTCGGTCATGTTCTTCCAGACTGCATTTGCCTTTCTCATACCAGAAATCCTGGTGAGACTCAACCAGCCAAGCATGGATTTGAAAAACATCTGGCCGCTTAATTATACCTTCTTTTACGATTATAACTTAGAGACCCTCACCTCTTCAGGATCTGTAGGCTTGAGTATGCTTGTTTGGGGTACAGGGCTCGCCCTCATTGGCGTACCTGTAATCACCTACTTTTATGGCAAACGCTGGTATTGCTCCTGGGTATGTGGTTGTGGTGGTCTTGCTGAAACACTCGGAGATCCTTATCGCCAACTTTCTGACAAATCTTTGAAAGCATGGCAGGTAGAACGCTGGATGGTGCACGGTGTGTTGGTATTTGCAGTGGTGATGACCTTTGCAGTTTTGAATACTTACTTCACAGGCAGCAGCACAGTTGCCGGTATAAACAGCTATGACCTTAGGTCGGTTTATGGCTTTGCGATAGGCGCGGCCTTTGCCGGGGTAGTTGGGGTAGGTTTCTATCCCATGATGGGCAATAGAGTTTGGTGTCGATTTGGGTGCCCTCTCGCTGCTTACCTTGGCATCATACAGCGGTTTAAAAGCCGCTTTAGAATTACTACCAATGGTGGGCAATGTATAAGCTGTGGCAACTGCTCAACCTACTGCGAAATGGGTATTGATGTAAGAGCATACGCTCAGAAAGGACAAAATATCGTGAGAGCGAGTTGTGTAGGGTGCGGAGTTTGTTCATCGGTATGCCCGCGGGGTGTTCTTAATTTAGAAAATAAAGATCCAAAAGGTCGATTCAACGAACCAATTTTAATTGGCAATGATGGTGTGAAAGTGCAGAGCTAATGATTACTT
>NZ_SMMD01000433.1 GCF_009711475.1 Fulvivirga aurantia | reverse complement strand
CGCTGAAGCAATCCTAAAAGAAGGAGGCAAAGTAGCCATTACTTCTCGCTCTAAGCAAAGTGCCGATGATGCAGTGCAGTCGCTCAAAGACAAAACTGGAAATGATGCAGTTTTAGGCTTTGAGTCAGATGTGAAGGATGCAAAATCACAACAGAATGCAATCGGAGAAATAGTAAACAAGTGGGGTGGTATAGACCTGGTCGTGGCTAATGCCGGAGTAGGTCATTTTGCTTCTATTGAAGAGCTTACACACGAGCAATGGCAGCAAACTATAGATACTAACCTTACAGGCGTATTTAATACCATCAAAGCTTCTGTAGAATCACTGAAAGATAGCAAAGGATTCTTTATTACTATATCAAGTTTGGCAGGCACAAACTTTTTTGCAGGAGGTGCTGCTTACAATGCCAGTAAATTTGGACTTACAGGTTTTACACAAGCAGTAATGATGGATTTGCGGAAACATGGCATTAGAGTGTCAACCATAATGCCTGGGTCAGTAGCAACTTACTTTAACGATCACCAGCCATCTGAGGCAGATGCGTGGAAAATACAAATCGAAGATATAGGAGAGATGGTGACTAACCTGGTGAGGCTTAATGCACGTACTCTACCAAGTAAAATAGAGGTGAGGCCGAGTATGCTTCCTTCTAAATAAATCTATCTATTCCTTTTAAGTGGAGTGAGGAGGCTTTCCAGTCCATTGAGTTTGATCTCATACATGGTTTCCAGCAACATACCTAGTTTACCTTTTGGAAAGCCCTCTCGCTTAAACCACTCTAAATAACTTACTGGCAAGTCACACAGTAATTTACCCTTGTATTTACCAAAAGGCATTGGCATTTGCACAAGAGTTTTAAGGTGATTTCTTGATTCTTCAGGATTCAATAGATAGGGTTTTTATTTTGAAGCAGACCTTTTCCAAACCAGATTGTCTACAGACGCTTCATCAGAAACTATTTTAGCTTCTTTAAGCGTAAATAATACGCTCATTAGCATTTTATCGCTCACCCAGCTGTCTGTAGCCCATTCGGTTGAGTGAAACCAATATTTGGTGTCTTGTAGAGGCAGGTCGTAGCGCTCGCTTACCATATTCACTGCTTCCGGATCATTCATAAACTGCTGGCAGGTTTTATGGATGATTTTCAGCAAAATATCAAGTGCTTTTGGGTGTTTGGCAATCACTTCGTCTCTGGCTGCAATCATGAAACATGGCCAGGGAGATAAGAACTCACCAATTCTTCGCAGGTGGCCTTTGTTTACATAAGGTTTAGTGGTGTATTTTTCCCAGTAAAATATGTTCGTTTCACCGCTATTCAACGATTTTAAGGCACCTTCTATGTCTTGCACGGTAACATATTGATCCTGATCCATCTTTTTACCTTTAAGCAATGCATCTACTGTCGGCATCAGGTGAGACCCAGATCCATAACGGCTTATCGCAACTTTTTCTGTAAATACCTGCTCATGACTGTGAATGTGACTTTTATTACCGGTATGTATGCCCCAGGTAATTGGCGATTTTACATAACCACTTATTATTTTGGATGGGTTGCCATTGATTATATCCGTAATAATACCTTCAGTAAGTAAAACACAGATATCACAGTCGTCATTGCGCAACGCTTTGGTCATGGCTCCTGTGCCTCCAGGGTAATCAATCCACTCAAGATCGATTCCGGCTTTTTTAAACAAACCGGCCTCTATACCCAAATGAACGGGTAAATTAAAGTGCTCAGGCACTCCACCAATTCTTAGTTTTATCACGATTTACTTTATTTGAGATTATGTAAGTATGACTGGGTTATTGCTTTCCTTGTTGGTTGATTACAGTAAGCAACCACTGCCTTGCTTCTTCAACATTTAAAAACACGGCATTGTTAAAACCACGCTCGTGACACAGCTCTTCCCAGTATTTTATAATGTCGTAATTCATCTGATTTACTGCAAAGCTCATGCTTACTTTTTTGAGAAAGGGAAGCGACTTTTCGAAGTATCTAATGATGTTAAATGCTTCTATTCGTGAAACATTGAATTTCACATCAGTATAGTCTAGAAGAAAATAAGGACATTTAATGGTTTGAGCAGCATCATGTATTTTCTGACTTCCTTTAATTATATCCAGCAGGTTATTTCTTTGGCCGGTGACTTTTGCAAAAATGTAGTGATCTCTTTTCTCGAAATTATACTGTCGCATCCAATTCCTTTTCTTCTACCGCTGCAAGTATACATACGGTAACTCATATTACTGTCAATAAATTATGATTAATCATCAATAATCTTTTAGGACGACCTTTTGCTTATAAAGATTGCTGCTCCGGCTTAAAAATTTTAGAATCAGCCACGAAGGTTCCAAAAGGTATAAGAGAAGCTATGAGTGCCAGAAAACTGGTTTTAATGCTCCACTTGTAATAAAGGATCGCTAGAAAGCACAGTAAAATGTAGGCTATGAATAACCAGCCATGGGCCATGCCGACATAAAAGTTTGGTTGAGTGATACCGAAGACATATTTAAGTGGCATCGTAATCGCGAATAATAAATAGCTGATGCCTTCAAGAATAGCCAATAAACGAAGCCTGCCAATTGGAGTTTTCAGATTCATCTTTAAGATGGTTTTGTTCAACTGGCTGCAAAGTTCACTAACGAAGCGCAATTTATCAGCTAAAAAATATAAAAGATTGAGAATCAG
>NZ_SMMD01000677.1 GCF_009711475.1 Fulvivirga aurantia | reverse complement strand
ACCTAAGGTAGATTCAGAAGCGAAAATCAGAGAAGCTTACAAAGAGCATGTGCTCATGCATGGAGAGGATCCGGCATCTGTTTATGCTTTTACCAAAAATCTGAAAATAGAAGAGAGTACCTTTTACAATTATTTTTCTTCGTTTGAGGCGGTCAATCAGGCTATTTGGGCGGATTTTATGATGAAAACTTTGGAGGTGCTCAATAAAGATAAGAGCTATCAGGAGTTTATGGTAAGAGAGAAATTGTTGTCTTTCTATTATACGTTACTCGAAGTACTAAAATCTGATAGAAGCTTCGTGATGCTGAGCTTTAAAGACATAAAGAAAACAGAATTGAGCCCATCATTTCTAAAAGTTTTTAAAGAACACTTTCACGAATATGCTTCATCGTTAATTGACGAAGGGGTAGAAAATAGTGAAGTGCAAGACAGGCCTGTGATTGGTAAAAAATACCACGAAGCATTGTGGTTACAACTTCTATTTGTCATTAATTTTTGGTTGAAAGATACCAGTAAGCAGTTTGAAAAGACTGATGCTGCTGTTGAGAAAGCCGTCAGTTTATCATTCGATCTAATGGGTCCCGGACCACTGGATTCTATGATCGATTTTGCTAAATTTTTATACCACAATCGTTAAATGAAAGAGCAAATATCAATACCCACCTCAAAGGTGAAGCGTGCCTCAAAGTTTCTTAAAACGGGGGCAAAAGTAGGCGGCAATTACGTAAAGCACTACAGCAAAAAGTTATTCAATCCAGATTTAGACAGGTCAGAACTTGACCAGGACAATGCTGAAGATATATACGATTCACTCAGCGAACTTAAAGGCAGTGCGCTAAAGATTGCACAGATGTTGAGTATGGATAAGAATGTGCTGCCGACTGCCTATCAGGATAAATTTGCGATGAGTCAATATAGTGCTCCACCACTTTCATATCCACTGGTAGTCAAGACGTTTAAAGATAAACTAGGCAAAGGACCGGAAGAGATTTTTGAGACATTTACAAAAAAAGCAGTAAATGCTGCATCAATTGGTCAGGTTCATCAGGCTACTAAAGAGGGTCAGAAGTTTGCCGTTAAAGTGCAGTATCCTGGTGTGGCAGATAGCATAAGTTCAGATTTAAAGATTGTAAGACCAATTGCAGCACGGATGTTCAATATCAAAGCTGCCGAATTGGAGCAATACATAGGAGAGGTAGAAAATAAGCTTATTGAGGAAACTGACTATCAGCTTGAGCTCGAGACTTCAATGCGCCTTACAGAGGCTAGTTCCCATTTAAAGAACATCGTTTTTCCTACATACTACCCAGAGTTTTCTAACGATCGCATCCTTACCATGGATTGGATAGATGGGATACATTTAAAAGATTGGTTACAAACTAATCCCTCACAGGAAGAGCGGAATAAGATCGGGCAGGCAATGTGGGATTTTTATGATTTTCAGATACATGAGCTCAAAGAGGTGCATGCCGACCCACATCCGGGTAATTTTCTAATTACAAAAGACGGGAATTTGGCTATTATCGATTTTGGTTGTGTGAAGCAAATACCATTAGATTTTTACAATGCCTACTTCAAGTTATTGGCTGCCAACGTTCTTGATGATGATTTCGATCTGGACAGCCTGTTCTTAGAATTAGGATTTATAACGCCAAATGATACTGAAAAAGACAAGAAGTTTTTTGGTGATTTATTCAGAGAGATGATCACACTTTTAGGCAGGCCATTTAGAGCAAATACATTTGATTTTGGTGATGACGCATACTTTCAGCAGATATTTGAAGTTGGAGAGCGTGTTTCCAAAATGCAGGAGGTAAGAAAGTCTGCTTCAGCAAGAGGTAATAAACACGGCTTATATGTCAATCGTACGTATTTCGGCTTATATAACCTTTTAAATATGATGGGGGCGCAGGTTGCTATCCAAAATTAATTTTGTGTTGTAAAACACAAAAAGCTCTGCCATTCGGCAGAGCTTTTTTGTTACATAAATATCAAGCCTACAACTTTACTAACTCGGCATTGATATTATATTTATTAACTAGTTCTTTGGTAAATTTCATTGATCCGTGAGGAACGAAAATCTGGAATACACCTCTTTTGATATTAGCCAGTGTTTCCAATACTTTCCACTTGTTTACTAGTTTTTCAGTTTCTTTAATCTTACGGCTTATTTCGAAATAAGCCTTATTTCCCAGTCGGTTTAAAGCAGTTGCATCAGGTATATACTCATCAGAGTTATTTTGACTGACAAGTTTAGCAGGTGTCTCATAATCTGCATAATCTGCTTTAATTTCTATAAAACCCTTCTTCTCAATTTTCTGAATCATTTTCTGTAAGGTTGATTCATACCTTTTCTCTCTTGTCTTCTTTAGCATAAAGTTTATTCACATCGTTTGGTACATTAAGAGTATAATAAATAAGTAGCAGAAAATCAAGTATTTATCTATTTATTTTAAATAAAAATGCCGCTATTTCGATTGGTTTTGGTAGGTAGGTCGGTATGGGACTGAACAACAATAGGTCAAGCGTGTTTTTTGATTATCTCCACACACGTGTATTATGAATGATAAAATAATTGACTCCTTCGATAGGTATTGGTCTCAGGTTCTTGAAAATTTACCGGAAATAATTGTAGGATTAGTCTTGTTGGTTGTCTTCGTATTTATAGGTGTATTTTCCAGAAGGCTGGTACTTAACCGTCTTCAAACTCGCATACAAGACCGTCTCCTCTTAAACTTCGTGGGTAGGGTCGTCTTTCTTACTTTCCTTATAATCGGTGTGGTCATATTTCTTAATCAGGTAGGTTTAGGAAGTGCCGCTAGTGGATTGTTAGCAGGAGCCGGGGTGTCGGCACTAATCTTAGGTTTTGCCTTTAAAGATATAGGAGAAAACTTTCTTGCAGGATTTTTCCTCGCCTTTAGTCGTCCTTTTAGTATAGGAGATATAATTGAAGTCGAAGGCTTAGTAGGTTCTGTCAAGGCTATGAGTTTTAGAAATAGTCATATCCGTACGTTTGATGGTAGAGATATATTTATTCCTAACGCCATGATGATTAAGAATCCGCTAACTAACTACACCAAAGATGGGCTTATGAGACATGATTTCGTCATTGGTATAGATTATGGTGAAAATGTTGCAGATGCTACAGCAGCGATTTTATCCACCTTGTATAACATGTCTAATATTGTGCAAAAGGAGGGACTAGAACCTTTTGTAACGATAGAGAATTTTGGGACGAGTACAATAAACCTCAAGATTTACTTTTGGATTAACACCTACGACTTTTTAGGTTCTACCACGGTGCTCAAAAGCACGGTAATGCAACAGGTGGTAAACAAACTTATGAGTGAAGGCTTCAATCTGCCTGCGGATATAATTGAACTCAAAATTTACCAGGAAGGGCAGCCAATTCCTGTAGCGCTAAAAGATTTTGATAAGAAGGGGGGAGCTTAACGTATGAAAAGCTGGACTACTACTGTCTATGATTTTTACCTGAAGGTAATCAATAGTATAGCCTTTTACCCTACGCTTATAACCATAGCTTTTATGGGATTTTCTGTTGTGGTCATGAGTATTGAGTATGCAGAAATCATATTGGATTTGAAAGAGCATCTCAAATCATTTTTAGTACATGCCGAGGACAACGCACGCCTTATTTTAGGTACCATTGTGGGTAGCGTTATTTCTCTGATGGTATTTAGTTTTTCTATGGTGATGGTGGTGCTTAATAGTGCGACTGCGACACTTTCACCAAGAGTTTTACCAGGCCTTATCTCAAACAAATTTCACCAAACGGTTCTGGGTTTTTATCTGGGTACCATCATATTCAGTCTTATCCTGATTATCAATATCAACTCTGCGACCAGTGAGTACAAAGTGCCTTCTTTGGGGATACTGGTGAGCATGCTGTTGGTCATTGTTTGTCTGGGTCTCTTTGTGTATTTTATTCACTCTATTTCTCAAAAAATACAAGTTGATAATATATTAAATGGCATTTATAAAAACACCAAAAAAGAACTAAAAGAAGCAGATACTGACAGATCAGATGGAGAATTGCCTAACACAAAAAATTGGTACGATCTAAATGCAGGCTACTCTGGTTATCTCAAGAGAATAAATAAAGAAGGGCTTTTAAATTTTTGTAATGAACATGAAGTTAAAATCAAGGTGAAAGTACCTTTAGGCAGTTTCGTTGGTAAATATCATCCCTTTGTAATGACTAGCAAGAAACTGGATGAAGACAAAGCCGCTGATATAATGTCATTCTTCATTCTTTATCCCGAAGAGCGTATAGCAGATTATTACACCTTTGGTTTCAAGCAAATATCAGAGATTGCTGTTAAGGCTTTAAGTCCGGGAATTAATGATCCTGGCACAGCATTGAAAGCGATTGACTTGTTGTCGGATTTGTTCATTGAGGTCATGCAGATGAAAGAAGAGGTATGTATTACAAACAAAGATGAAGAAGTGACAGTGATACTTACACCAACTAGTTTTGAAGACCTACTTTATAGAATATTGGTGCCTATAAGATCGTATGGAAAGGAAGATATTCTCATACTGTTGAGGCTACTTGACTGCCTTGAGCATATGTTGTACGCATGTGATGATAATTTCAGAGATATACTGAAACGATTTATTAATAACATGATCGTATGCAGTCAAGAGTATATTTCTAATGAGCTTGACAAAGAGCGTATTAATGAAAAGTTGAAGTGTATAAATTCACATTTTAATGACAGTAGCCCGGTTGAGCTACTGTCGTGATGATAATTACTTTATCATAAAAACTGCTCTCATTTCAGAAGAGAGCGTAATTGTCTTAAACTCAAGGTTTGATTGATAACCAGCATCAGCAGATTCTTCTTTAGCGTAAGCCATACTCGATCTCATCATAGACACAGGTTGATATCCATATTCAATTTCCTGAACTTCTAAAACTCCGCCAATTTCCTCATCAATAGCCGCAAGTAAATATTCCGCTTTTTCCTTAGCAAGTTGAAGTGCCTTGATCTTCAATTCCTTCTTATAAGTTTCGATCTGAGAATGACTGTAATTATTGATACCTGAACTGTTTACGCCCTCCGGGTCGATCATGCTCATCAACTCGTTGATTTGCTTTACATCGCTAAGCTTGATGATAAAACTTTTCGTAGCCAAAAACTCGTCAGATTTCTTCTTTTTCCAATCCCAATTGTAACCATATAAATTTTCTACCTGGAGATTTTTTTCCGGAATCTTTAATTTTTCAACGGCCTTTACTAACTCCTTTTCGAGGTGATTGATATCGATTTTGCGAGAGCCATCTTTATACTCTTTCAAGGCGATTCTGAAGAAAATTTCATCAGGTATTACTTCCATGGTAGCAGCTCCTTTTACCTCTATAGACTTGCTTTTACTATGAGTTTTATCTTGTGCGTTCAGACAAAAACTTAATAATATTAGAATGGGTATGATTAATGATTTTTTCATTGGTTTTGATATTTAATGTTTGTTGTTATGATGCATCAATCTGAAATTTTCCATAAACATCGTGATTATT
>NZ_SMMD01000228.1 GCF_009711475.1 Fulvivirga aurantia | reverse complement strand
TCGCCTCATCATCAAAGATCGGAGTAATACTACCTACCAACCAAGTCGTAAAACTGTAAATTGTCAGTGCTATAACAACAACTACCAACAACACCGCGATTACTCTTTTCCTGGTCACAAACCTCCTTACTTTGGCAGAAAGGTCATTGTAAGGTTTATTTTCTTCTTTCTGATTGAGTTTATGAAAATAGAAAATGAACAAAAATAATAGTAAGGTGGTGATGATATCGAAAGTAAACTGAAGGTCATAAGCGTCTCTAAACCAATTATCTGTCAGGTCTATATTTGCGATGTCTTTAAATAATCTTCGCACCACAATCAAAGTAATGATCTCATATTGCTTGGCCACGTAGTTGGTGGTAGAATGAGGTATATGATACACCAGCAAATACACCTCAAAAAGAAGAATAAATGAAAATGGCGTATAAATAGCCGATATCGGATTTTGTAATAATTTGGAATTGCTCTCAAAGTGCAATAGATCACCACGCGCCAAAAAGATAAGTGCCAGGTGAATGACAAAACTCGCTATAGAAATCCACACTATATAGATTTCAGCCTTTTCCTTCGATGCTTCGGAGAGCAGTAAGTTATAGGTTTTATTAAATAGCGTTTTACGCTTCATCAATGTATAAACATCGAATATTTAAGTTAGTTTAAACCAATACTTGTTGCCAGAGGAAAGACTGAAAGAGCTAACAAGTAGCTTTTTAGCGATAAATCAATAATTAATCATTAGATTAGCATGTTTTATTTTTTGAAAACCACTTCAATTTTCTCAAGTTGAATCACACTAAGTTATATGCGATTTTAACATATCTTATTGCAGCCGTATGGTTTATTAACGGATTACTTTGCAAAGTATTGAATCTTGTTCCGAGACATCAGCAAATTGTTTCTACAATTATTGGAGATCAATACTCAAGAACTTTTACGATAATTATCGGGCTTTTAGAAGTTGGTATGGCAGTGTGGGTATTGAGTAAAATAAAACCAAAAATAAACGCAGTCTTTCAAATAGTAATAGTAGCCTCAATGAATATTCTGGAGTTTTTCATCGCATCAGAATTACTACTTTGGGG
>NZ_SMMD01000869.1 GCF_009711475.1 Fulvivirga aurantia | reverse complement strand
GATACGCCTAGCCTGTCATGTAATTTTTCAAATATTTCTGAAGCACTCAGGTAAAAATTAAGTGATTGCGGATAATCACCCTCGGCCCAATTGATACCACCCAGAACGTTTAGAGCTGTGGCTTCACCTTTAAGAAAGTTGATTTCTCGTGATTTGCTGAGTGCGATATCTACATCATCTTTGGCTACAGCCGGATTGATATAGACATACTCAATCGACATTGCATTGAGTAAATTAATGCGCGTAGTATCTGAGGTAGCGCGTTTTAGCTCTTGAGAAAGACTATCCACCTGCGCATTTTGCCCATAAACCACCCCAATCTTCGCCAACAACACTATAACAAATATATATCTACACATACGCATGAAATACAAAGCTACACAATCGCCACAATTACCGGCTTGTATGTAATATTTTGAGAAAATAAGTACACAAAGACTGGATGCTTAGTTCCACGGTTGTAATCTGGTATCTACCAAAATCTTTAAAATTACTGATGGTGCGATTTTTTCTATGGTTGTGGTGATAATCAAACATTAAAAACTATGCTTAGATGGACGTTAATATTTCTAGTTATTGCTCTTGTCGCTGCCCTATTCGGGTTTGGCGGTATAGCAGCTGGTGCTGCCGGAATAGCTAAAATTTTGTTCTTTATATTTCTCGTACTTTTTGTTATATCCCTTATATCAGGAGCAGTACGTAGGTAACCACCATATGGATAAAAAAGTAAGGGTGCCCGGAAAACCGAGCACCCTTTACCAAAACTTACTTACATTTAACATGTTATCAACCACTTAGGAAGAAACAAGTTTTATGCCAACATTAATTTGTCATCGCCATGAGCAGATCATGTTGGGTGATGATATGCACTTTTTGATTATCGTCTCTCACTAAAACTGCCTTATTTTCTTTGTTGATCATAGAAGAAAGCACGTCTAAGGTATTATCCATACCCACAAACGGTAGAGGATTATCCATTACCTCTTCAATCTTACTGTTTTTCAACTCAGGATTTTCAATAATCCGCTCAAGTAGTTTAGCACTATTTACACTCCCTACAAAGCTACCGTTGTCAACCACTGGTAATTGGTCAACTCCCTCTTCATTGAGCATTTTGATTACTTCACCAATTGATTTAGATTTTTCAACTGTATACAGGCTATCCTGACCATTTTTATTGTCAATGATATCCTGAGCTGTCGCGAAATCTCTAGACTCAAGGAAGCCATGATCTTTCATCCAGTTGTCGTTGTATACTTTGGCCAAATATCTGGTACCGTGGTCTGGTAATATGATTACCATAGTATCATCTTCTTTGAGGTTTTCTTTGGCATATTCCAAAGCACCGTGTACGGCAGAACCACAAGACCACCCTACAAACAACCCTTCCTCACGCGCCAATCTTCTGGTCATGATCGCAGCAGCTTTGTCTGTTACTTTCACAAAATGATCGATCAGGTCGAAGTCTACATTTTTAGGTAAAATATCTTCTCCAATACCTTCAGTCATGTAAGGATAGATTTCCTTCTCGTCAAAAACGCCAGTTTCTTTATATTTTTTAAATACCGAGCCGTAGCTGTCAATACCTACTGTAACGATATCTCCATTTTGCTCTTTCAAAAATTTAGAAGTACCGCACATAGAGCCTCCAGTGCCCACACCAGCGGCATAATGTGTTATCTTCCCTTCAGTCTGCTCCCAAATCTCAGGACCTGTGGTTTCATAATGTGCCTGAGCATTGGCAGGGTTGTCGTACTGGTTAGGGTATATTGAGTTAGGGGTTTCTTCATTCAGTTTTTTAGCTACTGAATAATATGACCTCGGATCGTCCGGAGCTACATTTGTAGGGCATACAATTACCTCTGCACCTACAGCTCTCAGAATGTCAATTTTCTCCTGAGATTGTTTATCAGAAAGTGTAAACACACACTTATAACCTTTAGCAATGGCTACCAAGGCCAAGCCCATGCCGGTGTTTCCAGATGTACCTTCGATGATAGTACCACCAGGCTTTAAAGTTCCGTCTTTCTCAGCATCCTCAATCATTTTGAGGGCCATACGATCCTTCATAGAGTTACCCGGGTTGAAATATTCAACCTTTACAAGTACAGTTCCTTTTATACCTTTAGAAACACTATTTAGCTTTACGAGAGGCGTATTGCCGATGGCCTCTATTATCGAATTATAGTACATTTTTATGTGTATTTTATTTTTACTGCAAAATTAGGAATATCTACCCTGATAAAATAAGTATGAGACACTTTATTGCCATACTATCAACTTTTTAGCAGCTTGAAGACAATGAATCAAATCTATACCACAGATAAAATGGCAGATGCGAAACAAGAACTAGTCAGACCGAGTTTAAAGGAATATAAAATGCTTATCAATATGCGGTTTGCCACTCTGTTATTTACACTTCTTGTTATTCCTACGCTCACATCATTAGCCCAATCTCAATCTATCGAGGCGATAGTTATAGATGGTGATAGCAAAAAGCCCGTTTCTTACGCCACGATTATTTATCCTGAACAGCAATACGGTTTTAGTGCTAACGCCAATGGGTACTTTAAGATCAAAATGGTCAATATCGAAAGTGCCAAGAAAATTGTTATCTCCAGCATTGGTTACCAGCAGTACGAAAGCACACTGGGAAAAATGATTGAAGACCAGGTAGACACGATCATTTTAAACCCTAAAGTGACCATACTCAAGGAAGTTTTGGTAAAAGCAGAAACTGAAACTCCCAAGGAAATGATTGAGCAAACCAGTAAGTACCTCAAAGATTTTTTAGGCAGCGACCCATATTATTTATTTATAAACTATAGAGAGTCTGTAAAAAAGAATGACAAGTATGTCGGCTATACAGAAGCGATGGGCATGATGCACGTATCAGGGTATCAACCTGGCTTTAATAACAAAAATGAGGTTTTTGCCTATGACCTGGCACAATGGAAGCACCTCCGCAGAGTCATTTACCTCATACCAAGTGAGTGTGATAGAGAAAAGAAACGTGCTTTGGGAATAAAAAAATTGACAAAGGCCAAAGCTAAATACCTCTACGATGGTCCGTTTACCAATCTTGATGACTTTGATTACACGATTGACAGCCTTACCAATTTTAACGATACCGATGTTTTTATCATCAGCTTTACGCCCCTTTCAAAGAAACACTCCTTTGCCGGTAAGGCCTATATAAAAGTTGATGATTATGCCCTGGTGAGCCTGGAAGTAACGGAAGAAAACGCCAACAAAACACTATACGATAAATGCACTATCTCACCTGAGACCAATTTTAAAATAAATTACACCAAAGTGGGAGATCGATATTTTCTAAAAAATACAGAGATGGAACTCGCCTATGTCTGGAATAACACGGTAATCAAAGAGCACCTGGCTTTAAGCAGTGAGGAGTTTAGCAGGAACGAAACAATTGACCTTAATTATGACCAGAGAATGGTGGTGTATAATGAAATGATAAACCCCAGCGTGGCCTTTAATGATAGTTTTTGGTCGAAAAATGAATTACCACAGGAGTTGGATACTGATTTGGGCACAAATATGAGTCTACAAAAACAGTTCTTTTCAAATAGTGGCAAAAGACCTATTCCATTGCCAAAAGATGTGGCAAACTATGAGCAACTGTATAAAAATAGAGATCTATTTAGGCTTTTTGTAAACCAGGAGTTTTAAGAAACACCTGCCAGTAAATAAAGCACAGCCATT
The DNA here is from genome assembly GCF_009711475.1 of Fulvivirga aurantia. Taxonomy (GTDB): domain Bacteria; phylum Bacteroidota; class Bacteroidia; order Cytophagales; family Cyclobacteriaceae; genus Fulvivirga; species Fulvivirga aurantia. The sequence continues at coordinate 8,560 of NZ_SMMD01000869.1, read as the reverse complement.
CTTACGGCTACTCCATTTTCTACCTGTTCCAAAATGATAGAGTGATCTGAGTCAGCCACGTCACTATTTAGCTCAACGCCCCGATTAATTGGGCCCGGATGTAGGATCGTAATTTCCTTATTCAGACTATCGAGCATCTTTTTGTCGATACCATAATAAAGTGAATACTCACGCAATGATGGGAAGTATTTGATGTGCTGTCTCTCCAGTTGGATTCTCAAAACATTGGCTACATCACACCATTCTAGAGCTTTTCTTACATCCAACTCCACCTTTACGCCCAAAGAAGAAATAAACTTGGGCAGTAACGTGTTGGGTCCGCAAACCATCACTTCTGCTCCCAGCTTTTGCAAAGCGTAAATATTTGAAATTGCTACCCTAGAGTGTAAGATATCACCAATAATAGCCACTTTAAGCCCTTCCAGTGATCCATATTTTTGGTGAATGGAAAATGTATCTAACAGTGCCTGGGTAGGATGCTCATGAGTACCATCTCCGGCATTTACTATGTTAGCTTTTATATGTTTGGATAGAAAATGAGGGGCGCCCGGGCTACCGTGTCTCATTACTACCATATCGACCTTCATGGCCAGAATATTATTTACAGTATCGAGAAGGGTCTCTCCTTTTTTAACCGAGCTACCCGATGATGAAAAATTGATGACGTCTGCAGAGAGTCTTTTTTCCGCCAGTTCAAAGGAGAGTTTGGTTCGTGTGGAGTTTTCGAAAAAGACATTGGCGATGGTCACATCTCGGAGCGAAGGCACTTTTTTGATTGGCCTGTTGATTACCTCCTTAAAATTTTTAGCTGTTTCAAAAATAAGGTCAATATCCTTTCGGTTGATGTTTTTGATGCCGAGCAGATGTTTTTGACTGAGTTGAGACATTATTTTTCTTCCTTATTTATAAGCCAAATCTTATTATTCTTGAATCCCTGTGCTTTGAGCTCTACAAGTACTTTTTGCCAGGCCATGGTATTAACCTCTCGCCCGATATAATCAGGCTCTATTGGCAATTGTCTGGAGTACTTACGATTGACTAATACCAGCAGCTCTACTTTTCTAGGTCTACCAAAAGCAATCATAGCATCAAGAGCAGCCCTCACCGATCGGCCTGTAAACAGCACATCGTCTATAATTACAACATTTTTGTCCTCAATTATAAAAGGCACTTTAGTAGCGTTTGCTTTTACGGGAGTTTCCCTTCTTCTAAAATCGTCTCTGTAAAATGTAGTGTCGAGATAACCGAGGTCGATTTTAGTTCCGGTAGCTGCCTCTAGTTTTTCGTGGATGATCTCTGCCAAAAACACACCTTTAGGCTGTAAACCTAAAATGGCTGTATGTTCAAAATTTCCGTGATTTTCAATTAATTGTTGGCAAAGTCGGTCGACTGTGATATTGAGAAGCTCTGTATCGAGTATTAGTTTTCTTTGCATAGCGAAACTCCTGCAAATATAGATAAAAGTTTAATTCTACTTCCTTTCAGATTGTGAAATTAGCGGTATTTAATGAACCACCAATTTATTTAAGAAAAACACATCTCTTTTGAGGCGTATCCCTTCTTGCTGCATGTTTTTTATCGATTGCTCACCAAAAGCCACGAATACATTATCGTACCATTTTTGCAAGCCATAAATCGTGGTACTTTTCTCTTCAGTCTCATCGTTTTCGTATTTCAGCTTGATATCTACCAGCTCCTTACCTTCGATCACCTCATTGCCACGGATTACCTTTGACCTGATGGCATCATCAAAAACGTAAAGCAAATCTACATTATCTTCACCAACGCTAACATGTACAAACTGCTGCAATTGCTTTGAAAGCACGTCCTTAATTTCAAAGCTATTGTCCCATAGTATATTGCCATTCTTATCGAGGCCAATCACAACAGCGTGCGTATATTGAAAGCCCACAAATATGCGATCGTAAGAATAAAGGCCTCTGTTCACCGTCCAGGCGCTGCCAAACATGCCGCTCGACCCGGGAGTAGATTTGTATTGCGGGTAAAAAGCCTCACCAAGTAAAATATACTGATCACCATAGGAAATCAGCTCGTGTACGAGCAGTCTGTAATTAAATCTGATTTTTTTATTTTTAACCCGCTTTCTTTCAATGCGTCTTTTCACCCGTTGCTCGCGTTTTGCGCGCATGTATTTAAAGAAGTTCTCAAATTCGGCATAATTATAATACTTGATTTTCTGCTCACCGTAATCATTGATATTGGCCACAAAAACCCCTCTGGAGTACTCAGAGTTGCGCCTGCCATAGACACCTGCTACAATTTGCGAGGGCCATTCCAGCGCTTTTGATCTGCCAAAAAGTGGTGCTCTCCGTCTGGTAGCCTGTAGTTCGATTACTTTTATAAGGCGAGCATTGTTGTCGAAAGTATTGATATAGAGTGTATTTACCCGTTCAGCGTTGCGCCCTTTTACGATTACATCTATGGTGTTATTTTCACTCACTTTCATCTGCACCAGCTCTGAGTGATCGTTGAAAAGGCCCGGCAAAATCCTCGGTACACGCTCCTCAAAATCGAAGAGCAATACCAACGGCCTGTAGTTGAAGTACCCTCCTATAACCACAGACTCTCCGGTTACTTCCATGTCGAAATAAGAAAATGGAATGATATTTTTTATAATGTGCTCACGCACGGTACCCGACCTCACTTCTAATTCGATGAGTCTGAGGTTTCTTGTTTTGCTTGTTATATTTCTAAAAAGCAGGTAAGCTTTGCCATCATGATATTTCTGAGCCATAAATCTCAATGAGGCATTAAAAAGAAATCTATTTTGCCAGACTTGACTAAAGGTGGTATCTAAAACTGCGACTTCAAAAACAAGGCTATCAGTTACTTTCGGGATATTTAATGTACGCCAGAGCATGACGCCCTGCTTTTCACAGGCTATTACTTCATAGCTCTTTTCATCATTTGCTAATACAATTTCATGCCGGTCTGGCTGAAGAATTTGACTAAATCCACTAATCGATAAACTCAGAAAAACAAAAACAAGTAATCTATTCAAACCGCACTTTATTAATAAACAGCACATTGCGCCTTTTATCTACATCTACCGCTACCTTATTTTCTACTTTGTGATAGCCCCAAACAAAAAAATGATTTCCGTACCAATACTCGGTACCTCCGATGAGGTCATAATTATGTTTTATCTCATCGTACTCATCGTTGAGTTTTATTGGCTCAGTGGCTTGTATGGATGAATCCTGGTCTACCAGGTATTTGTAGCTAATGTTTTCTTCATTTCTATAGAGCATCAAAATCTGCTCATCTTTCTTTGCCACATCGGTAACGGCTGCTAAAGAAGCGGCCTCTACGTCTTCAATCTTTAGACTTTGGTCCCATTTGAGTTTGCCTTGTTTATCCAGATGCAAGACTATCGACTCTAAAAACTCGAAATGATTGGCGCCATCAACATTTACCAGTCGGTTGGGTTGACGGACATATTGGTAATTGGCCCCTGTGAAATTGTAGTTTTGGGTGTTATCGAAATAACTATTTTGAAACTCCGTGCGATTGGTTCTGTCGTATCGTGGGTCGTAAACTTCTGCAGACACTAAAAAACCATTCTCAGTTTTATCAATGTCATGCATGAGCAATCTAGTTCGGTAATCATAATCTTTGCCTGCTACTTCTCTTCTTTTCACTTTTTCTCTAATACGCTCAGCACGTCTCGGCCTCATGTAATCGAAAAAATGCTCGAGGTCAGTAAAATTGATGTAAGAAACTACATTGGGTTGCCCCTCAGGTTTGGCTATGGCAAAATATATACCCTGAGAGTAGTAGCTGTTTTTGGCTCCGAAAGTACCGGTGATGGCTATATTACCATCTATAAAACCAGTGGTTTTACCACTTAGTACTTTGTGATCCTGCATCATCTCTATCTCACGCTCAAATAAGATTGTGCCGTCTTTACTGTGAGTTCTAAGTCTGATAAAAAATCCTCCGTAACCTTTCTCAAGTGTAAGCACATTGAAGGTGCCGTTATTATTACTTCTGAGGTCTATCACATCGCTTCTGTCTTTGAAGAAACCCGGTATAATTTCAAACTTGCTTTCTCCTATTTTATAATTGACTAATGTAGGGCTATACCTCACATAACCTGCCAGCACGATTACACCATCTACCACCGTGATATGCGACAGATCAAGTGCTACTTCATTTTCAATATCATAAGTATTGACCTCGCCTCCATCTATCTCTATCGTGATTAAATGATAATCGTTTTTCTCAAACTCTCCGTCTCTGAAAAGTAAGTAAAGTCGACTATCAGCTACATCATAGGCTTTGAAAGAATGGCCGTAGGCTATACTGAGCTCATGCTTCCACATTTCCGTCATCGTAGTATCAAGGCCTGTTACTTCCCAGGTATCTCCTTTGGCTCTTTCTTTAAATGAAAACTCTTTGTTTGTATCTCTTATAATCAGCAGGCCTAACTCACCCGCTGGAGCTACTGTAAAAAAATCATCAGTATTTTTCTTTTCCATTTCGAATCGATTGATCTGAGCAACCTGTCCATAAATGGAGTAACTAGAAGTAATGGAGATGAGTATAATGAGTAATAGTCGGGTCATACTTTTTCGCTAAGACCAATAATAATATCAAATTCTTCTTTGGCCACTGGCTGCACTGATAACCTGGGATTGCGCACCAATGCCATATTAGACAACCTGTCATCGGCCTTAATATCGGCCAGGGTAACTACATTTTTGAGTGCATACTCCGGAGCAACATCCACAACCACCCAAGCATCATTATCCGTGGTCGGATCCTGATAATGTTCTTTCACAATCTTAGCTACGCCTACAATCGATTTTTCGTTCACACTGTGATAGTACAATGCCAAATCTCCTTTCTTCATAGCCTTCATATTGTTTCGTGCCTGATAATTGCGAACACCATCCCAATAAGTTTGTTTGTCTTTGGTAAGGTCGTTCCAGGAGTAAGTGTTAGGTTCAGATTTTATCAACCAATAGTTCATTCCAACGATTTATTGTTATTAACGTGACATCCTTTTTATAAATTTACACAAATAATCATTTTACAAAAGCTACGCAAAACCTGTTCTCTGTGAAAGTTAAAACCCATCAAAATTCTTTTATTCGACAGCTTTTTGAGCTATTTAATCTGACAGCCCACTTATGAAGAAGGTTTTAGTAATTCGATTTTCATCAATCGGAGATATTGTACTTACCACACCGGTTGTACGTAACTTAAAAACGCAACTTGAAGATGTAGAGGTACATTACTGCACCAAAATTCAGTTTAAGTCTATTGTTGAAAATAACCCTTACATCGACAAAGTCCATTACCTGGAAGATCGACTGAGTGACCTGATCAAGAGCTTGAAGAAAGAGAACTTTGATGTTGTAATTGATCTGCATAAGAATCTGCGTACCTCCATCATCAAATTTAGGCTGGGTGCCAAAAGCTACTCATTTGATAAACTAAACAGACAAAAGTGGCTGATGGTAAACCTCAAGATCAACCATTTGCCCAACAGGCATATTGTTGATCGCTATATGGACACAATCGCCCCTCTTAATATAAAAATGGATAACCTGGGGTTGGATTATTTCATACCTGAGAAAGACGAGGTGCCGATGGATTGGCTCCCGGAGACTCACAGAAAAGAATACGTTGCCTATGCCATAGGAGCGCAGCACAACACAAAGAAGCTACCGCTAAAACGCATGATTGAGCTTTGTGATAAAATCAATAAGCCAATTGTGCTGCTTGGTGGGCCGGGCGATGAAGTGGTTGGAAATAAAATCAAGCAATTTTTTGATAAAACGGCTAAATCAGAGCCGATGGAGGAAGGCCTGCTTGAAATGAATAAGAAAGCAATCATTTACAACGCATGTGGCAAATACAACCTCAATCAATCGGCCTCTTTAGTAAAACAGGCCAAGTATGTGTTTAGCCACGATACCGGCCTAATGCATATTGCAGCAGCTTTTAAAAAAGAAGTATTCAGCATTTGGGGAAACACCATCCCATCATTTGGAATGTACCCCTATCGCACCAAATTTACGGTCTTGGAAAACAACAAACTCGACTGTAGGCCATGCTCAAAAATTGGTCATCAGAAGTGTCCTAAAGGACATTTTAAATGTATGAACAATATTGTTTTCGATTTTTACATCCCATGATTGGCCTTGCAAATGTTAAGATTTTAAGTTATTATTGATGCTGTGAGAAAAAGTATCTCTATTCCTAAAATCACAATCAAACGACTCAGTTTGAGAAATTTGCAGCCAATCTTCGACTGCTAGTACATACCCGTTTTCTGCTTTTCTTATTCTCTCACTTTAACAATTTCGGGTATGAAATCACTATTTCTGGTATTTACACTTTTATTTGTTTCATTAACTCAAACACCTCTTTCTGCACAAGGAAAATTGCTTCTCGTAGGTGGTGGTACTGAGCTTGACGAACCCTGGGGCTGGAGTAACACGCCATATCAATGGGCAGTAGATCAATCAGCCAACAAAAAAGTTGCGATCATAGCTTTTGGCGAGAGCAGTGACCCTGAGTGGTTGCCAAACTACTTTATAAGTCTTGGAGCAGTAAAAGCTAAAAACTTCATTATCAACACCTCGGACTCTGCCGCCAGCACTGTCACTTACGATTCGTTAATGAATTATGACGTATTTTTCTTTAAAGGAGGTGATCAATATAACTACTACAGCACGTATAAAAACACACAAATAACTGCGGCTATCACCGATAAATACAATACTGGGGGAGTTATTGGAGGTACTTCAGCGGGGATGGCTATTTTATCAAGTGTGATGTATACAGCCGAAAACGGCACCCTTTATCCTGACCAAGCCCTGAAAGATGTTTTTCACTCTAACATTACTTTAGCTGATGATTTTGTAGACCTCCTCCCTAATTATATAGCCGATACACATTTTGTTGAACGAGGCCGCCTTTCAAGACTGGCAGCATTTATGGCCAATTGGTATCTAACTACAAACGACAACGTTGGCGGAATTGGTGTTGACGACCGCACAGCTTTTTGTATTGACGAGAACTATATGGGAACTGCATACGGAACAGGTGCAGTAAATATTTTACATGCTGCTGACTTCTCTACAGAGGAAGGTCGGCTATCCACCGACTCGATTAACACCACGCTCCTGTTACATGGTCAGTCTTATAACCTGATTAGCAAACAAAAAACAACATCGTACACAGAAGATATTTCAGCAAACATCTTAACTGAGGACAGTAAACGCATCATCTATCTTGCCGGAGGCAGCGCTTTAAATAAAAATCAAATGCTGCTTAATGACCTGATTGCCCCAAATGACTCAATAGTAATTGTAACGGGCACCAGTGGAAGTCTGGCGAATAGCTATGGCGATTACATCATAAATACACTCAATGCACAGGCTTTTTTGATCAAAACTAATGTGAGTAGCGATTCTTGTAGTACTGCTTTAGACAGGAACCTGATTCTCTCAACATCCAAATTCATGTTTGTAGGTAACGACTTTGAGATACTAATATCTTTTGCAGACGACCACCCTACCGGTAAAGTTTTAATGAAACACTTGCTAGAGCAAGAGGTAGAAGTTGCATTTATTGGCGAGGACACAAAACTAGCGGGACCCATGTATGTAGCTAACAATACAGGAGATGAACTCAGTGCTTATTATGGCGAACTAGAATATAAAGAAGGATTAGGTTTATTAAACACAACCACCATCGTGCCTGACGCATATGATCCTTCCAGCTCAGATTTCTATGAAAACAACACCGCAGCCATACAATTTGGTATTGCTAAGCACCAAATGGGTTATGGAATACTAATAAATGATGGAAGTTATGTCAAGCTGTACCCCGAAGGCGGTAAAACCTGGGTCAAAAATTTTGGTGACTACTCAAGTTTGTTGATTAAAAACAATGGCTCAATGGGAGACTTTGCCTCCCAGCAGGTAAACAGTAGTGGTAATACAAGAAATGTAGCTGGTATAGACCAATCTCAATTAGCCTTTCTCTCCTCCACTCCTTTTGAAATGGGTAGTGCATCGCAGCCATCTGCCGCTCCTCAACCCCTAGAGCTCATTGCTCCAAACAACTTATCTGCTACTCTTAAAAATGATGAGGTAGAACTCTCCTGGGAATTAAATTCCTCTGATGAGGTTAGCTATGTACTGGAGAGAAAATCAGATAATGATGACTTTACAGAATTGCAAACAATTGATAATAGTGTCTTTTCATTTTCTGATAAAACTATTGTTGCCGGAAAAAATTACGACTATCGAATTAAAGCCATTGCTGACTCAAGGAGTTCTTGTTATTCCAACACAGCCTCTGTAAGCGTAGTTACATCTATACCTAAAGAAAATACTGGTTTTTTAATCTACCCTAACCCAGTTACCCAAGGCATTCTTCGTATAAAAGGTGCCGCACGAAGCTTATCAATTCATAATACGATAGGAGAAATAGTATTGCGAAACAGGCTTCAGGAAAACGAACAAAATATCGATGTTTCTGAGCTTAAAAATGGTCCTTATTTCATAGTCATCAACAC
>NZ_SMMD01000441.1 GCF_009711475.1 Fulvivirga aurantia | reverse complement strand
GGGTTACCGACATGCTTCGCATGGTGGTGTGGTGTAACTTAAATAGTACGAGCTACAAGCTCGCATTATCTACTTATAAAAGTAGATCTGGTCCAAGCGGACGCTTGAACCATCAAATACTTATAAAAAACACGAGCGTTTACTTCTACCAAACCTTCATTACGAATGTGTCGATTACCTCTACTAAGATGAGTATGATAATGATCCACTCGAGTTTGCTGCTTTCCCCATGATGATTGACCTCTAAAAAAGCCTCCAGGTTGGTTTCAATAATTTTAAAGTTGTTCTCAATCGCTTTATAACGGCTGTTTAGCTCAAAATGCTTGGAAAGCGTAGTGTTTAATGCATTATAATATTCATTTTCCCACGTAATAGGCGGAGCGTCAAATATGTATAGGTTTTCAGCTATCTTGTTTTGTGTATTGAGCGTGCGACCTATAAATTTTAAAATATTCTTCTTGTTGATATCCAGTTTTCCTTTACGCTCCATATTGGTCGTAGTGAGGCGCATTTGAGTCAATAACTCTTGCGATACGATATCATAATGATTTAGCGCAATACTTTGGGCCAAATTAAGCATGATGATTTTAGCTGCATCATCGTCTACATTATTTACAGTAAGCCTGGTAAATTCTGTCTTGATATAAGATTCAGAATCTACAACCACATCAAAATCATCGACCAACAAATCATCTACCTGTACGCCTTGAGCCTGCTCGAAATACTTAAGTATTTTGATGATATCTTCAACCGAAAGGTTATAAAAAACTACAGCTCCATAATTTATAATGAAGAAAAATTTATCGGCTGAAATCTTATAAAAAAGCTCAGTATTACTCGAAAACAAAGGTTCATAATCGATGAGCCCTTTTATTTTCTTGATGTCAATATTTTGTTTTAGGTGATATGCTTTCACCTTAATAATATCATGCATACGTCTTATAATATGTGTCTGATCAATAGACGCAGCAAACTGGTGAAAGTCACATGTTAATTATTTAAATTCTGGCCTGATAGGTATAGAGATCGAAGTAGCGGCCTTTTTTATCGATTAATTCATCATGCTTACCTCTCTCTACTATTTCCCCTTTTTCTACTACTAAAATCTGGTCTGCCTGCCTGATGGTGCTTAATCTGTGAGCGATCACAAATGTGGTACGACCTTTCATGAGCTCCTTTAAGCTTTGCTGTATATAGGCTTCACTTTCCATATCGAGATTTGAAGTGGCCTCATCTAAAATCAAAATACGAGGATCTGCTAAAATGGCTCTTGCAATCGCTATTCGCTGTTGTTGACCGCCAGAGAGTTTCACACCTCGCTCACCAATAGTGGTATCAAGGCCCTCTTCAAATCGATCGGTAAATTCATTGACATGCGCAGCTTGTACCGCTCTTAATAATTGCTCCTCACTAGCGTTGGGCCTGGGAAATAAGATATTCTCCCGAATGGTACCTTCAAATAAGAAATCGTTTTGAAGCACTACTCCCAAATGCTTACGGTAACTCTCAAGAGTAACTGTACTCATATCTACACCATCTATGCTTGCAACACCTTCATTTGGGTTTAAGAAGGATGCCGCCAGACCCGCAATCGTAGTTTTACCAGACCCTGATGTACCTACTAAAGCTGTGACTGATCCTGCAGGGGCGTCAAAACTTATGTTCTTAATTACATTTTTTCCTTCTTCGTAAGCAAACGAAACATCTTTAAAACTGATCGTCCCTTCTATTTTATCAAGGGCGGTTTCTCTTGATCTCTCCTCATCTTCAAGCGGCATGTTAAGCAATTCTTCCGTACGATCGAGTCCGGCAAATGCTTCGGTAAGTTGACTACCAATATTGCTCATCTGTACAATGGGAGCAATCATAAACCCTAGGTATAAGGTGAAGGCCAAAAAATCACCAAAAGTCATTTCTCCCTGCATGATCATGTAGCCACCTATGCCCATGATACCTGTAGAGGCAAGGCCAAGCAAAAAAGTAGCTGAACTAGTGACCAAACTTGTTGAAGTAAGACTCTTTTTTATGTTTAGAAAGAGCCTGTTTACACCCTCCTCAAAAGTTTTTATTTCTTGTGCCTCGGCATTGAAGCCTTTTATGACTCTCACTCCTCCGAGTGTTTCAGTCAGCCTACCGGTAACCTCGGCATTGATAACGCCTCTTTCTCTAAAAATAGGTCTTATATAACCAAACGCTTTAAGCGAAACCACTCCAAAAATAGCCACGGGTACAAGTACATATAGCGTCATCATGGCATTGATGTTTATGAGAATAATAAGGCTAATAATTGATGTTAAAATACCCCCAAATAGTTGAGCAAGGCCGGTACCTACGATATTACGTACACCTTCAACATCTGTCATGATGCGTGAAACCAGCTCACCGGTCTTGGTATTATCAAAAAACCTGACAGGCATTTTCACTATATGGGCCTGTACTTTGGCTCGTAGTTTTGCTATGAGATTCTGCGCCTCTACACTTAGGATCTGTGTCAATGCAAAGGAGGTGAGCGCCTGTACCAAAATGGCACCTCCCACTGCGAGTAGTAGCAGTTTAAGCATTTCCATATCATTATTAGGTATAACCTCATCCATGAGGTATTTGCTGGCGCCTGGCAGTACCAGGCCTGCTAGTCGGCTAATGATTATTAAGATAATACCGATGGCCACCTGTTTTCTGCGAGGCCAAACTATGGTTTTGAATACGTGACTGATCGTCACATTAGATTTGCTCATAAAGTAAGTTCTTAAAAAAGATTGACTTAGTTAACTAA
>NZ_SMMD01000126.1 GCF_009711475.1 Fulvivirga aurantia | reverse complement strand
GGAGAAGTATTCCAACAGCTACCGGCATTTCTATCACCTGAGGCTCCTACAGTGCTGTAGGCGGCATCGGCAGAACAAGTGTTTATTAAGGAAGTGACATCAACTGCACCTTCATAAAGGTCATAATCAACCTGATCTTCAAGACATAAAGTAAATGTGCCATCATAAGATGTGTTATAACTATCGACTGAGAGGTAGTAAGTATTTCCTGGGGTTAAAGTTGGAACACCCAAAATCACATCTTCATTATTACTGCTAGTATATCTATCGCAGGCTACTTCTGTCGTGCCATCGCTTTCCCATAATGCCACCTGTGTTCTTCTTTGAGATCCCTTGGAGCCATCGATATCGACAGTGATGTTTATCTCACCAGTTGCCGGAGCCGTAAAGTAAAACCACCTGTTGAGTTGCGGGCCTGAATTGTTCCAACAACTACCTGCATTCAAATCTGGTGATGCACCAATTGTGGTATAGGCTTCATCTGCTGAGCATGTGCCGATTAAACCTGTAATATCTTGTGCACCTTCGTAATAATCATAATCAACATCATCTTGCAGGCATAGTGTAAAAGTGCCATCATACGAAGTGTTGTATGCGTCTACAGAAAGATAATAT
>NZ_SMMD01000238.1 GCF_009711475.1 Fulvivirga aurantia | reverse complement strand
CCGCAACTTTACCATCTTATGGTGCTCACCAGGATAGTGTAAAGGCTGATGATCACATCATCCTCATTGCAGATATGCAGCTGCAGATTGAGATTAGCGAGGCGATGAACGACCTATATAATTTTAAGTTTGAAAAGGCCGAAAAGCAATTTCGTTGGTTGAAACAGAAATACGGCTGGCATCCGCTGCCTTACTTTTTACTAGGCCTTAGTGAGTGGTGGAAGATTATGCCCAATATAAATGAGACCAAGTACGATGAAAAGTTTCTCGCCTACATGGATACTGTAATTGTGATCTCTGAAAACCTGCACGAAATGCCAAAACATGAAGTGGAGGGGGCATTCTTTTTGGCAGCAGCTTATGGGTTTCAGGGTAGGTTGTATTCAAGTGAGGAAAGGCGAAATTGGAGAAAAGCGGCTGTAGCGGGTAAAAATGCATTGAAGTATATGCAGGAAAGTGAAGGCATGCACGATTTAAGCCCCGAGTTACTGTTTGGAGATGCCTTGTACAATTATTTTTCTGTGTGGGTTCCTGAAAACTATCCATTGCTAAAACCTATTCTGGCTTTCTTTCCCAAAGGAGATAAAGATCTGGGCATTAAACAGCTCAAAGAAGTTTCATTTAACGCATTTTATACACGAACAGAGGCTCAGGTTTTCCTCATGCGCATTTGGAATAGTTATGAAAATGAGCGTCAGAAGGCTTTACAGATCGCTGAGTATTTACATCAAACCTATCCGGATAATCCTTATTTTCATCGGTATTATGCACGTGCATTATATACAACAGGAAAATATAAGTTGGCAAAACCGGTGGCAGAGACTATTTTAGCAAAAATTGATAGTAGTGCGTTGGGTTACGAAGCTACAAGTGGAAGGTATGCAGCTTTCTTTTTAGGACAAATTCACGAACATGCCCGTGAGTATGATTTAGCCAAAGAGTACTATGAGCGAGCTGTTTCCTTTGGTGTGGAAGTGGAGGCCACAGATACAGGTTATTATTTATACTCTTTAATCTCTCTAGGCGATATCGCCAAAAGAGAGGGAAATGAAAAAGAAGCTAAAAGATATTACAAGCTTGTGAAAAAAGAAGCGAGCAGGAGCCAAAGTGCCCATAAAAGTGCAAGAAATAAATTAAAGGATTTGTGATAGGATCAATTCTCCACTTTGACATAAAACCCATCTGACAGTGGAACTAAAGGA
>NZ_SMMD01000060.1 GCF_009711475.1 Fulvivirga aurantia | reverse complement strand
AAAAGAAGTAAACAAACAGGCCAAAAAAAATGATAGAACCATCAAATGCTTACTTCAGATGCATATTGCCAAAGAAGAAAGTAAATTTGGTTTAGACGAAAATGAGCTTTTCGAGCTGTTAGCATCTGATAATTTAAAGAACTTCGAAAATGTAGAGGTAATAGGGCTAATGGGTATGGCTACTTTTACTGACAACAAAGAGCAGGTAAGAGAAGAATTCAAGTCTCTTAAGGACATTTTTGATAGAGCAAAAAGTCAACCCCTTCCACAAAACACAAAGATGACAGAGCTCTCGATGGGCATGAGTGGTGATTATGAAACAGCCATTGAAGAAGGAAGCA